>CAHJWU010000114.1 GCA_903643085.1 Rhodospirillales bacterium | reverse complement strand
TGGGCGCGGGCGCGCAGCCGCGGGCCCAGGCTGGAGCACAACGTCGCGGGCCGGCGCCCGGGCGCGCAGGACGTGGTATGGCCAGTGCACCGCCGCGCCAGGTCGCGCGCGTGAGGAGGAACAGGTGATGCCCGCTACCGAGCCTACCGCCAGCCGCCCGGCCCGTTGCACCGGGTGGCGGCGTTGAACGCGGCCTATGACGTGGTGATCGTCGGCGCCGGCCATGGCGGAGCGCAGGCGGCGATCGCGCTCAGGCATCGCAAGTTCGAAGGCTCGATCGCGATCGTGGGAGAGGAACCCGATCCGCCCTACGAACGCCCGCCGCTGTCCAAGGAGTATCTCGCGGGCGAGAGGACGTTCGAACGGATGATGATCCGGCCGCGCGCTTTCTGGGCGGAGCGCCAGGTGGCGCTGGTGCCGGGCGCCAAGGTGGTGGCGGTGGATCCCGCGGCCCGTTCGGTCTCGACGCAGGACGGGGCGAGGATCGGCTACGGCAGGCTGATCTGGGCGGCCGGCGGGCACGCGCGCCGGCTGGCCTGCGACGGACACGACCTGGCCGGCATACACGCGATACGCAGCCGCGCCGATGTCGACCGCATGATCGGCGAACTCGCGACGACGGAGCAGGTCTGCGTGGTCGGCGGCGGCTATATCGGGCTGGAGGCGGCCGCCGTGCTGACCAAGCTCGGCAAGCGGGTCACCGTGTTCGAGGCACAGGAACGGGTGCTCTCCCGCGTCGCCGGAACGGCGCTGTCGCGCTTCTACGAGGCGGAGCACCGCGCGCACGGCGTCGACGTGCGGCTGGGCGTGGCCGTCGAGAGGATCGAGGGACGTGACGGCCGTGTTCGCGGGGTGCGGCTTGCCGGCGGGGAGGTGGTGGCCTGCGAGATGGTGATCGTCGGCGTGGGCATCGTGCCGGCGGTGGAGCCGCTTCTCGCCGCGGGCGCGCGTGGCGGCAACGGCGTTGCGGTCGACGCCCATGGCCGCACCACGCTGCCCGACGTGTATGCGGTGGGCGACTGCGCGCTGCGGGCCGACAATTTTGCGGACGGCCTGCCGGTACGGCTGGAATCGGTGCAGAACGCCAACGACATGGCGACGTTGGTGGCCCGGGTCATCACCGGCGATGCGGCACCTTACGACGCGCTGCCGTGGTTCTGGTCGGACCAGTTCGACCTGAGGCTCCAGACGGTCGGCCTCTCGACCGGACATGACGCCGAAGTGCTGCGCGGCGACCCGGCCGCGCGCAGTTTCACGGTCGTCTATCTCAGGCAGGGGCGCGTGGTCGCGCTGGACTGCGTCAACGCGGTCAGGGACTACGTGCAGGGCAAGGCCCTGGTGCTGGAGGGCGCGCGCATCGATCCGGCCCTGCTGGCGGACGCGTCGGTTCCGCTCAAGGAGATGCGGGCGACTGCCGCCACCTGAGAGTCCGTTTGAACGCGCCCCGGCCGCCAGCTGACAGGCCAGGCCACGTTTTCAAACAGAGTTCGAGCGCCGGGTGTGGCGCGAAGCCGGGCGATCGGGCGGCACCGGGGCATGGCCACGCATTGCGCATGTTTCAGCCGGATTGCGCATGGGAGGCGTCTTGCGGGGCGTTGTTGCTCTCGCCGATAGACACAGCCCAGAGTGACGGCGGGAGCGACGATGGACGGCCAGACGGGCACCACACTGCTGCGGCGCTACACCATAAAGGCGGGAGAGTGGGAGCCGTTCCTGGAGGTCTGGCGACGCATCGTCGTCGTGCGCAAGCGGCACGGCTTCCAGGTGCTGTTCGCCCTCGTCGATCGCCAGGACAATCTGTTCACCTGGGCGATCTCGCATGCGGGCGACATCGAGGAGGCGGCTGACGGATACTACAAGGATCCCGAGCGCATCGAACTCGAGATCGTCGAGCGTTACGTCACGGACTGGACGGTATCGACGGTGACGCAGGAGCGGGTGCCCTGACGGGTTGGCCGCAGGCGGGAGACGTGGCGTGATACGGGGCGCGATACGGGGCGTGAGCGCGGGGGATGCGGGCGCATGAAGTTCGGCCTGTCCATCCCGACGCTCACCGGCTTTCCGCGCGACACCGAGCCGGCGGACGGCGGCTGGCGGGCACGCTGGGCGCGCAGCTACGAGATCGTGGCGCTGGCGGAAGAGCTCGGCTTCGCGCTCGGCACGGTGGGCCATCACCGCTTCACCGTGGACCGCATCGATTCGTCGCAGCCGATGATCGCGATCGCGGCGCTGGCGGCGCGTACGACCAGGCTGCGCTTTTTGACCAACATCCTGATCCTGCCCTCTCACCACCCGATCGACATCGCCGAGCAGGTGGCGATGGTGGACGAGCTGTCCGACGGACGGGTCATGCTCGGCGTGGCCATAGGCTACCGCGCTTACGAGTTCGAGCAGCTCGGCCTCGTGTTCAAGGAACGGGTCAGCCGGTTCGAGGAGGCGATCGCGGTGCTGCGGGCGGCGTGGAGCGACGCGCCGGTCCAGTTCGAGGGCAGGCATTTCGCGGTGCATGGCGCCAACGTGACGCCCAAGCCGGTGCAGAAGCCGGGGCCGCCCATCTTCATCGGCGCGCAGGTCGATGCGGCGATCGACCGCGCGGCGCGGCTTGGCGACGGCTGGCTGACCGACAACATCGAAAGCGCGGCGTTGCTGGCGCCCAAGGTCGCGCGCTTCCGCGAACGCGCGCGCGCGGCCGGCCGGGCGGGCACGGTGGCGCTGAACCGCAAGATCGGGATCGACCGCGACAAATCCAGGCTGGAGCGCGAATGGCTGCCGCCGATCCTCGACATCTACCGCGATTACCTGAAGCTCGGCGTGCCCTTCGACGAGGAGTTTTCCGACAAGCTGCGGTTCGGCAGGACGCTGGCGATCGCGGACCTGCCGCCCGGCCAGATCATCGCGGGCACGCCGGACGAGTGCGCCGAGGGGCTGCGGCACTGCATCGCGCAGACCGCCCCGGACTGCATCATCGTCGATTTCGGCCGCGGCGCGCACGGGGCGCAGTACGAGAACCTGCGCGACCAGATCGAGCTGTTCGGGCGCGAGGTGATGCCGCGCTTCGCGGATGACCGCACGCCATGATCGAGCTGTTCTTCTGCACCAGCGTCAACGTCTACAAGATCGCGATCGCGATGGAGGAGATGGAGCTGGAGTACGAGCACCGGCTGATCGACATCAGCAAGGGCGAGCAGCACGATCCCGGCCGCCTCGCCGGCTCGCCGACCGGCAAGCTGCCGGTGATACGCGACTTCAGCCCCGCCGACGGAGGCGAGCCGGTGGTGGTGTTCGAGTCGGGCGCGATTCTGACGTATCTCGCCGACAAGACCGGACGTTTTCTGCCGCAGGACGCGCGCGGGCGGCAATACGCGCTCCAGTGGCTGTTCTGGCAAGTCGCCAATCTGAGACCGCTCAGCGGGCAAGCCTGGCACTTCCACGCCTTTGCTCCTCTGATCGCGCCCGATTTCGACAACAGCTACGCCCGCAACCGCTATTTCGCGATGATGGCCGATCATTGGCGGGTCCTCGACCGGCAACTCGCGGCCAACACCTATGTCGCCGGCGAGAGCTACGGCATTGCCGACATGGCCTGCTATCCCTGG
Source organism: Rhodospirillales bacterium (assembly GCA_903643085.1). Lineage (GTDB taxonomy): Bacteria > Pseudomonadota > Alphaproteobacteria > Acetobacterales > Acetobacteraceae > BOG-908. Next base: position 5,352 of record CAHJWU010000114.1, on the reverse strand, counting down.
ATCATCTACTTCGATCCGGACGAGGGCATGGCGGCATTTCCCAACATACGCCGCTGGCGCGACCTGCTGGCGGCGCGACCCGCACTCAGGCGCGCCTACGAACGCGCGCGCGCTCTGAAGACGGGGTACGCGATGAACGAGAAGGACATGACCCTGTTCCCGTGGGAGGGCATCGAGCGCAACATGATCGTGACCTGAGCGGGCCAGGCGGTCAGACCGCCGTGTAGCCGCCGTCCACCGGCAGGGTCACACCGCTGATGAACCGCGCGTCGTCGCTCGCCAGGAATGCCACCGCAGCGGCGACGTCCTCCGACGAGGCCGCGCCGGGCATGGGGTTCATGCTGGTCAGCGCGCGTTCGAAGGCGGCGGGATCGCCGGTCTCGCGTGCGGTGCGCTGGTTCATCGGCGTCATCACCGCCGTCGGCGCCACCGCGTTCACGCGTATGCCGAACTGCGCGTATTCCACTGCCGCCTCCTTGGTCAGCTGCGACACGCCGGCCTTCGCGGCGTTGTAGGGGGGCAGCTCCGGGAACGCCACGAGTGCCGCGACGGAGGACAGGTTCACGATCACGCCGCTGCCTTGCGCGACGAAACGCGCCAGGGCGCACCGCATGCCGTAGAACACGCCGGTGAGGTTCACGTTTATCACGCGGTGCCAGTTTTCCAGGGTGGACAGGTGGATGGGCGCGCGGAGCGAGGCGATGCCCGCGTTGTTGACGAGGATGTCCAGCCGGCCGAAGCGCTCGACCGTGGCGGCAACCGCGTGTTCGAACGATTCCAGCGAACCGACATCGATCGGCACGAACCCCATGCCCTGGGCGTCCGCCACTGACTGGCCGGCAGCGGTGTCGATGTCGGCGACCATGACGCGGGCGCCCTCCTCGACGAACCGCTGCACGATAGCGGCACCGATGCCCGCGCCGCCACCGGTCACCAGCACCGTCCTGCCGTTCAGATTGCGCATCCCGCTCTCCCGCCCGCAACGCGCCCGACCGTATGCCCACCGAAGCGCCGCGCCAGTCCTGCCGGCGGGGCAGGGCCGGATCGGTTAGCAAATGCACGCTTGCGGCAAGTTTCGCCGGCGGCGGGGCAAGCGGCGGACCATTATGCTCGCCCCGACGATGGGAGAGCAGACATGAGCGCCACTGAGGAGCCGATTTCGGCGCAGGCCGTAAGGGGTATCACCTTCAGCGATCCCGAGACGCGGCGCTGCCCGTTCCCGACCTACCACATGCTGCGCGCCGAGTGCCCGGTCTACAAGGATCCGGTGAGCGGCAATTACGTGCTGACACGTTACGAGGACGTGCGCAAGGCGGTGCTGAACAAGACCCTGTCGACGAAGACCGGCGTGATACAGACGCGCAAGTCGAGCATAAGCGCGCAGGTCGACCGGATGTACCAGGAACAGGGCTACCTGCCGGTCGACACGCTGGTGACCAACGATCCTCCGTCGCACCGACATTTCCGCACCCTCGTCGACAAGGCGTTCACCAAGGAAAAAGTGGGCGGCCTGGACACGCAGATCGAGGCGTCCGTCGCCGCGTTCATCGACGGTTTCATCGACGAAGGCGAGATCGACTTCTTCGACCGTTTCGCCATGCCGCTGCCGATGACAGTGTTCACCGACATCCTGGGCACGACCGACCGCGACCTCGCCAAGTTCAAGCGCTGGACCGAGGTGGGCATGGAGAGCAGCAACCCGGTGCTGGCGCCGGAGCGCGAGCTGGAGATCGTGCCGCAGATCATCGAGCTGCAGCAATTCCTGGCGGCGAACGGCGAGCGGGTGCGGGCCCGGCCGGACGACAGCCTGCTGAGCACGATCGCCAACGCCCAGGTGGAGGGGCGCTCGCTGACGATGCAGGAGCTGGTCAGCATATTGTACCTGCTGTTCCTCGCCGGCGGAGAGACGACCGCGAACGCGCTCTCCGGCGGCATCAAGCTGCTCATCGACCGCCCCGAACTGGCGGACGTGATACGCGACGATCCGGCCAGGACGGACGCCTTCATAGAGGAGACGCTGCGCATCATGGCGCCCGCGCCGGTGATGTTCCGCCGGGCGACCGAGCCGCTCACCATAGGCGGCGTGGCCATTCCGGAGAACGGGATCATCGAGACCCGCTTCCAGGCAGGCAACCTCGATCCGGAGGTGTTTCCCGACCCGGAGACGGTGGATCTCGACAGGCCGAACGGCCGCGCGCACCTCACCTTCGGCGCGGGCATCCACATGTGCATCGGCAACCAGCTCGCGCGCGCCGAGCTGCGCGCGGCGTTCAGCGCGCTCACCCGCCGCCTGAAGAACTTCCGCCCGTCGCGCGGCGAGGCCAGCTACGCCTACACGACCACCTACGTCTCGTACGGCCTGACCAGGCTGTGGATCAGCTTCGACAGGAGGTGACCGCATGCGCCCTTGCCGGCCGGCTCTGCGGCGGGGCGCGCCACGCAATGCGGGACGAACGGCCCGCCCCGGACCGCGTGGCGCGCTGCTGGCGGAGCTCGTGCGTCACGCCTTGCGCGGGGCTGGCGTCCGCCTGCGGAAAAAAGGCCGGCGCGAGAAAGGTTGGCGCGAAAAAGGCTTGCGCGAAAAAGGACAGCAATCGCCATCCAGGTTGAGTCATTCGCTGCGCGGGGATGGCCGCCGGACTCTAGGATGCGGGCCAGGCGACGGTGCCACCCAATCATGCCAGGAGATCTCCCATGAACATGCAGCACGCCATACAGCCGGCCCGGCCCGCCTTCCTCGACGGGACGGCCAAGAAGCTGCTGATCGGCGGCAAGTGGGTGGAGGCGGTGTCAGGCAAGAGCTTCACCACCAGGAACCCGGCCACCGGCGAAGTGCTGGATGCGGTGGCGGAGGGCGACGCCGCCGACATCGACCTCGCGGTGGCGGCGGCGCGCAAGGCGTTCGACGGTCCCTGGGGCCGCTTCAAGCCGGCCGAGCGCCAGCGGCTGATGCTGCGCATCGCCGACCTGCTCGAAGCCAACATCGCCGACATCGCCATGCTGGACTCGCTCGACATGGGCATGCCGCTCGCCTTCGCGCAGTACATGGCGGCGGGGCCGGTGGTGGAGACCTTCCGTTTCTGCGCGGGCCAGGCGGTCGCCATACACGGCGAGACGCTCTACCCGTCATTGCCGGGCGACGTGCTCGCCTACACGCTGAAGGAGCCGATCGGGGTGGTGGGCGGCATCGTTCCCTGGAACGGCCCGTCCTTCAACGCGACCTGGAAGATCGCGCCGGCGCTGGCGGCCGGATGCACCCTCGTGCTGAAGGTCGCCGAGCAGGCCTCGCTCACCGCGCTGCGCATGGCGGAGATCTGCCTCGAGGCCGGGCTGCCCGAGGGCGTGCTGAATGTGATCACCGGCTACGGGGAGACCGCGGGCGCCGCGCTCGCCGCGCATATGGACGTGGACAAGGTGTCGTTCACCGGCTCGACGGAGACGGGCCGCGCCATCATCCATGCCTCCGCCGGCAACATCAAGAAGCTCACCCTGGAGCTGGGCGGCAAGTCGCCCAACATCGTCTTCAACGACGCGAATCTTGAACTGGCGGTGCCCGGGGCGGCGATGGCGGCGTTCGGCAATTCGGGCCAGGTCTGCCTTGCGGGCACCCGCCTGTTCGTGCAGCGCGGCATCTACGAGGAGTTCACCGGGCGCGTGGCGGAGTTCGCCAAGGCGCTGGTGGTCGGCGATCCGCTAAATCCGTCCACGATGATCGGACCTGTCGTCTCCGAGGAGCAGCTCAACCGCATCTCGGGGTATCTGGCCGCCGGAACGGCCGAGGGCGCAGAGGCGCTGGCCGGCGGCGCGCGGCTGACCGACGGCGCGCTGGCCAACGGCTACTTCATACCGCCCACACTGTTTTCCGGCGTGCGCGACGACATGAAGATCGCGCGCGAGGAGATTTTCGGGCCGGTCATCTCCGCCCTGCCGTTCGACGACGTGGACGACGTTGTGCCGCGCGCGAACGCGACCGAGTTCGGCCTGGCGAGCGGGGTCTGGACCAACGACATCAACACCGCCAGCAGGGTTTCGCGGCGGCTGCGGGCGGGCACGGTATGGGTCAACGGCTACTCGCTCATGGACCCGGCGGTGCCCTTCGGCGGCTACAAGATGAGCGGGTACGGCAAGGAGTCCGGCGCTCACCACATCGAGGAGTATCTGGCGACCAAGGCGGTCTGGATGAACACGCAGTGACGCCGACGGGGAGCGAGACTGGGGCTCTGGCCCCAACTCCGTCGTGCGGAGCACGCAGTCAAGTGACGGGGCCTGGAGGCCCCAGACCCCCATCTCGCCGGCAGGCTGATAGATAGGTTTTAAGGACGACTGTCCTTAGCGGGGTCCAGGGGCGTCACGCGAGAGCGTGGTGCGCACGACGCCCCTGGCCTTCCACTACTCCGCAGTCCCCCGAAATCAGCCGGCCAGTCCGAGGGAGGCGGCGTCGTCCACCGTGGAGACCCGCCGCATCTCGCGCCGCTCTTCCATGTCGAAGCGGCGTCCGCGATGCAGCACCGAGCGGTTGTCCCACATCACCACATCGCCCGCGGTCCAGCCATGCGCGTAGACGCGTTCGCGCTGACCGACATGTTCCAGCAGCTCGTGGGCCAGCGCGCGGCCCTCGGGCACCGACAGGCCCGAGATCTCACGGACCTTGCTGTCTATCCACAACAGTTTGCGCCCCGATACGGGGTGGGTGCGGACCAGCGGCCAGCGCACCGGCGGGTAGGCGGCCATGTCCTCCGCAGAGTCCTCCATGCCCAGCCACTGCCGCACGTTGTGCGAGAAGAACACGCCGGTCCGGTCCGCGACGAGATCGCGCGTATGCGGGTCGAGGGCGTCGTAGGCGGCGCGCAAATCGGCGAACTCGGTCTCCCCGCCCCAGCTCACCGCGCATTGCGCCGCCAGGATCGAATAGCGGAACGGATGATGCTCGTAGGAGGCGTCGCTGTGCCAGAACTGGTTGCCGACGTTCATCATCGCCTGCCTGTGCCTGCGGCCGGCGACCGAGCCGTCCATCGACACGTTGGAGATGTCGCTCACCGCCTCGTTGCCGAGCCGGGTCTGCACCTTGCTCAGCAGCTTCTTCTGCAGACCGCTGTCCAGCGGGCCGAAGCGCCGGCCGAACGCCACCTGCTCGTCTATGCTGATCGGCTGGCCGGGAAACACCAGCACGGCATAGGTGGCGATCGCGTCCTCGATGGCGCGCACGGCCGCGTCCGGCAGCTCTTCGCCGAGGTCAAGTCCGGTGACGCAGGCCACGAAACCGGGCCGCAGCGCCTGCAAGCGAATGTCCATTGCTTCTCCCCATGCCTGCCGGCAACCATGCTTCCTGATCCGGCCGGACCACGGCCGCGC
>CAHJWU010000113.1 GCA_903643085.1 Rhodospirillales bacterium | reverse complement strand
TGGGCGTGGCCGTCGGTGTCTCGCTGTTCTACGCGCTTATCAAGCCGGTGAACTCCTGGCTGGTGTTCCGCCAGGCGATGCGGATGTCAGACCTGTTGCAGATCTACGTTCTGCCTCTGGTACTGGGGCTGGCCACGATAGGTTCCGCAGCCGGCGTGGCCGCCCTGCCAACATTCACCGGCGACCGGCTCACGCAGGTCGGGCTGATCGGTGTTCTCGGGCCGGTGTTCTACGTGATCGGGCTGCGGGCGATCGCGCCGGCCACGCTCGCGGAGATAATGAGCCAGTTGCCGCTCGGCCGGCTAGGTGGCTTGGGGCGACGGCTCAGCCGGTCAGCCTGAGATGCTGGCAGGGCAGGCAACGCTTTGGGAACGCCAGTAGCCCCGTCCTTGCCGGTATTTGCAGGAGTTGAGACACACACACAAGCTGGATATGCGGGAAAGCAAGAAAATTTTACCTCTCCTTTCCAAAAAAGAAGGCATCTCTAATTTATGTAACGGTCACTCTCAAGGCGTTGCGGCATCAAACGACATTCTGACCGAGACCGGCGTTAGATGGACTTTCGTAGCTTAAGCACGCTTGACAAAGGCGAAGCGCTTGAGGCGGACATCTGCATCGTCGGCACGGGTCCGGCCGGCGCCACGCTGATGCGGGAACTTGCCGGCACCAGGCTTCGCGTGATCGTGGTGGAGAGCGGCGAGGCCGATTCGGCGAGCTTCGCGGACTCGCTGAACGAGATCGAGAACATCGGTGTCGCGCGCACGCTGGACCAGACCATCGTGCGCAACAGGATATTGGGCGGCACCTCGCTGTTGTGGAGCGGGCGTTGCGCCTATCTGGACGAAATCGACTACAAGGAACGCGCCTGGGTGCCGCATTCCGGCTGGCCGTTCGGGCCTGAGGAGATGGCGCCCTATTTCGCCAGGTCCGCCGGGCATCTGGGGCTGGGCCTCACCGGTGATTTCTCGCATGAGGGCTTCTGGGAACTGGCCAGGCGCGCCCGCCCGGCTGCGCCGCTGGACGCGAAACGGTTACGTCCGTTCTTCTGGCAGTTCAGCCGCCTGCGCGGTCCGCAGGAGCCGGTGCGCTTCGGACCGCGCATTCTCTCCGAACGCAACGCCCCCAACCTGCGCGTGCTGACCGGCGCCACCGCTCTGCACATCAACACGGACGCGGCCGCGTCCGTGTTGCACTCGCTGGAAGTGGCGGCACATGACGACCGGCGCTGGACGATCAAGATGCGAAAACTCGTCCTCTGCGCGGGCGGGATCGAGAATGCGCGGTTGCTGCTCAACTCCAGCCGCGTATGCGCGCAAGGCGTCGGCAACACGCACGATGTCGTCGGACGGTTCCTCATGGACCATCCGCGCGGTGGTGTGGCCAAGTTCGATCACACCAAGGCGCGCACGCTCGATACGCATTTCGGCTTCCACACCGTCCGTACGCAGGATGGCACCAACCTGTTCTGTCAGGGCCTGCGGCTCAGCCCGGACGTGCAGGAGAGCGAGGGCCTGCTCAACTGCGCGGTCTGGCTGAGCGAGCTGGTGGCGCCGAACGATCCCTGGACGGCGGTCAAGCGCATCGCGAGCGGGCGTGCCGAATGGCGCCGCGACGCGCGCGCGGTGGTGGCCAGCCCCATCCTGATGGCGCGCGGGCTGGACAGGATGTGGCGGCTGGGCGGCGGTCCGATACGCAAGCTTGACGGGCTGGAGCTCAACTGCATCGTCGAGCAGAGGCCCGATCCGGACAGCCGCGTGCTGCTGGCGGAACGCGTGGACGGCCATGGGATGCGGCTGCCCCGGCTGGACTGGCGCATCAACGAGCAGGAACAACACACGGTGCGCCGGACGGTCAGGCTTGTCGCGGATGCCTTGCAGGCCGTGGGGATAGCGCCGCCGCATTTGGCGGATTGGGTCGCGCGCGGGGACGGGTTCGGACCCGGTTTTGGTGACGTGGCGCATCACATCGGAACCACGCGCATGTCCGGGGACGCGCGTCGGGGCGTGGTGGACGCCAACTGCGAGGTGCACGGGCTGAGCGGGCTGTTCCTGGCGGGCAGCTCGGTGTTCCCGACGGCAAGTCACGCCAACCCGACGCAGATGATCGTCGCGCTGGCTATCCGGCTGGCGGACCATCTCAAATCCGAGGCTCGTGCGGCGGTCCCGGCTTGTGCAACGGCCAACTGTCAACCCTGCAGTTCGGCTGCCGCACCGAAACATCCGCCTGCGGCAGTGGCCACTGCAAAGCGGGCGAGGCCTTTTTCAGCAAGGAGAAACAGGCAGGCAGGTTGAGGTTTGAAGGCAAAGTGCTCTTTTAACAAGATGAAGCAAAAAGCTTTCTCTGCGCTGTCGCGGAACATTGCAGCTCGCGTTCCACGCGGCTTGCACTGACAGAGCCAATTTTTGGCATCTGCGCGTCCGGGTAGACCGGAGCGGCTGAACCTGCGCAGGGATGAGAAGTTTGCCCTCTTTTCCAACGCGAGATCTTTCTTGCTTGCCCAAACGTCGACCTAAAGGCGTGTTGGTATGACATCAACGGCGTTGGCCAAAATTCCTGTTTGAAAGCAAGCAGTGATTCCTGGCTTAAGAACTCCTGTCTTGTTGGCGCAGCTCGCGGAGACATACGTTGCAACGGTCCGCGACAGGACAAACAGAACTTTTGCTTCCGTTCGAAAACAAGGTTTCGCCTGCATCTTCGGGTTTATTTTGCAACGTTCCTGCCGAGCGCGGCTGGTATCAGGCTGCGCGAGACAGCAGGCGCGAAACAGCCGCGATCAGCTGCGGCAGGACACGGACGGCCTGCGTGCGAAGCGGGCTCGGGAAAGCCACGAACAGGGCAAGACACGAGGCATAGGCAACCAGAACGCGAACCGACAGCCCGACGGCGATGACGGACGGGACGGTGCTGCGCGGCGTTCCGAAAAGCGCCAGGACGAGGGCTGCCGCCACCACGCCGGCTGCCACCGGCAGCAGGGCGGCAGCGGCATGGCGCACGCGCACGGGCCCGGCGCGCAGGGCGCCCCACAGCACGACCCAGTCTATCGGCAAGGACATGATCGCCAGCATACGCGTGACGCCGAGCGCGCCGTGGCGGAGGCCAAGCAGCACGGCGAGCAGGGTGATGACCATCTTGGCGGCCGCGTAGGGAAGTTGCTGGCGTGCCCTGCCCTGGCTGACGAACAGCCAGTAGGACGCGAGGCTGAGCGGCGAAAGGAGGGTGGCCAGCGCCAGCCAGGCCACCATCGGGCCGGCCTGTTGCCAGCCCGCTCCAAGCAGCATGGGCACGGACAGGCGCGCCGTGAACGCGATCCAGATCAGCAAGGGCGAGAGCGCGAGCAGCAGCGCCTGGATCATCGAGGCGAACGCCGCGCGGTATTCGGCGTCGCGGCCGGCCAGGCGGGACAGCAGGGGCAGCGCCACACGGGCGACCGGCAGGCTGATCTGCCAGAACGGCGTGGCCACGAGACGCACCGCGCGGTCATAGAAGCCGAGCGCCACGTGACCGGCCAGGCGCCCGACAAGCACCGCATCGAGGTTGTTGCACAGGTAATTTATGACGTTGTAGCCGGTGACGTGGCCGCCGAAGGCAAGCAGCGCGCCGGCGCCGGACCCGCGCCGCGGCAGCGAGGGGCGCCAGCCGGAGAACATCCACGACAGCACCAGGATGACGACGGAGTTCGCCGCCTGCATCAGCACCAGCGACCAGACACCCAGCCCCGCGGCCGCAGCGGCTATTCCGGCCACCACGGCGCCCAGGTTGCAGGCGACGTCTATGCCGGCCAGAGTGAGAAACCCCATGCGCCGGTTGAGCAGCGCTATCTGTTGCGCCGAAAGCCCGCTGAGGACCAGAAGAGCGGAAAGTGCCATGCAGACCGGCGCCACGCGCGGCTGCCCGTAGGCGATGGCGACCAGCGGCGCGCAAGCGGCCAGTGCCGCCGCCAGCGCACCGGATACGGCGGCGTTTGTCCAGAACAGCATCGAGAGCTGCGCCTGTGAGATACTCTTCAACTGTATGGTGGCTTGGGACAGCCCCAGCTCGTTGAATATCTGCACGAGCGAGAGGATGGGAACCGCCATCGCCATCACCCCGAAATCCGCCGGGGCCAGGAGATGGGCGAGGAGGATCTGGCTGCCGAACTGCAGGACGAAGCGTAGTCCCTGCGCAGCCAACGTGATGACGGCGCCCCTGGCGGAGCGCGCGCCAAGCGAGTTTCCATCAAGCTCGGCCTCGCTCTCGGACGCGTCGGCGCCCGCGGCCCGTGGCCCGGTGCTGCCTAGGTCCGACAAGCAAGCCGGCCGTGCAGGAGGCGTCTCGCGGCGGTTGCGGGAGATTGGGCCGGTCCCGGCATCGCGCTGCGCCTCGCCTGAATTCGCGGTCGTGGTGGCCTAATCGACGGTTTCGGGCAAGGGAGCAGAGGTTTCGTCCGCTCGCCCAGGCGGCGCAGCGGAGAAGACAACTGGAGTCTTCTGAAAGGGGTGGAAGGCGCTGGCGGAAGGAGTGGGATTCGAACCCACGGTACGCTTTCACGCACACACGCTTTCCAAGCGTGCGCCTTAAGCCGCTCGGCCATCCTTCCCGCGGGTCGGAAATTATGCGAGGCGGCGCCGCGACGCAACCCGGCAGGCGGGTCGAGAGTTCAATTGGTGAACGCAACATACTGGCGCTGGGGTCAAACGTCTTGGGAATTGTATCGCCAGTCTGGGGTCCCTACACCGACCCCGTCGATGCCGCCAACCACCTCGGCCCTTTCGCCGACCAGGTGGTAGGCCCCACCTTCGGCATCGCCTGGATCGCACAGGGGAAGCTCTACGCCATACGCAAGCCGGCCTATGACGGTGATGGCTTCGGCGAGGTCATCACCTTCGAATTCAAGGGTTTTCCCGCCCCGACCGCCGCGCCGGCACCAACCGGCACCGGCGTGCTCGACTGGCTGGGCCACATGTGGGACGTCGGCAGCAAGGCCGTCGCAGGCGAGGTGCGCGCCGCCGGCAGCGCCATCGAGGGCGGCTTCGCCCGGGTCTGGCACAACGCATTCGGCACCAGGGAGCACCGGCTCGACGGGCTGGGCGTCGCCTTGGACGGGCTCGGGATCGGCATTTCCATCGTGCTGATGAGTTTCGGCCCGCTGGAAGTCCTGGGCGCGGTGGCACTGATCGGCGGCGCTGCCTTGCTGGTCATGGACGGCGCCTCCTACGTCAGCGAATGTGCGGGCGACGACAAGACGGCCGACAACATCAAGCACTACACCTTCTACCCACGTTGCCTGGCGACCCTGGCCACCTTGCCGGACGCCATCTGGGGTGTCGGCCGCGTGTTGCTGGACGGTGCCGAGATTGCCACCAAGGCCACGCGGTCTCTGGCCACCGCCGACCGCGCCGCCGCCGACGCTTCCCGGGTCACTGAAGCCGCGCGTGGCGTGGAGACCGCCCGCGCCGCCTCGCTGGCGCGGCGCTACGCGGAGATCGGCGAGGCGGCGCAGCGCCGCGCCCAGGCGGCGCAAAATCGGCTGCGCATCTTCGTCAGTTGCCAGGCAGGCGGCCGCCTCGTCATCCCGCCAGGCATCTACTTCCTCACCAAGGAAGCCACCGAGGACAAATCCAGGATCGCGGAGATCCAGCGCATCCTGCGGCAATACGTCTTCCACGTCTCCGCGGTCCACCGCGCATGAGCGGCCAAAGGACGTCCGTCGGTCTGCCCGACATGCTGCGCTTCGGCTTCGGCGCGGCTGTACCCTGCCTGGTGCTCTTCAGCGCCCTGGTCATCGCCGGCTTCGTGCTTGCCGGTGCGGATGTCGGCAACGGCATCACGCTGGCCTTCACCCTGGCTTTCGTGCTCGCGATCGCGCTGGAGATGTTGCGCCGCTACGTGCTGGCTTCCGGCCGGGCGATCGCTCTGTTCCGCGCCCTCGTGTGGACCGTCATCGCCGCGTGCATCCCAGTCACCGCCCTTCTCGCCGCAGGCGTGTTCACCGGCTGCTACGGCCAGGCTTGCGCGCACCTTCCCCGCTTCATGCTGACGTTCATGTTTGCCTGCTGCCTGCTGATCCTGCCGCTCGTTCCTCTGGGCTACGGCCTGCTCAAAAGAGCTGCCTGGCTGCAGGAACGCTGAGATTGGCGCAACAGAAAGCAAGCAGTCCTTTTTTGAAAAAAAAGACAAAAAACTTTTACTTGTGACGCCGTGCCACCATCCATGCGTTGCAGGACGCCCACGCATCTGAATAGCGAAGGAATAAAAGTTTTTTGCTTCTTTTCTTCAAAAAAGAAGGCCTTTCTCCCTTTCGCACCGTCAATCAAAACCACCGCACAACCCTACGCATCCATCTTCAGCGCCGCCAGGAACGCGCTCTGCGGTATCTCAACCTTGCCGAACTGCCGCATGCGCTTCTTGCCCTCCTTCTGCTTCTCCAGCAGCTTGCGCTTGCGGCTGATGTCGCCGCCGTAGCACTTTGCCGTCACGTCCTTGCTCAGCGCGCCCAGCGTCTCGCGCGCGATGATGCGGCTGCCTATGCTGGCCTGTATGGCAATCTTGAAGAGCTGGCGTGGGATCAGGTCCTTCAGCTTGGCGCAGATCGAGCGGCCGCGCGTCTCGGCCACCGAACGGTGCGCGATGAAGCTGAGCGCGTCCACCGGATCGTTGTTGACCAATATGGAGATGCGCACGAGTTCGCTCTCCTCGTAGCTGTCCATCGCGTAGTCGAAACTCGCGTAGCCGCGGCTGATGCTCTTCAGCCTGTCGTAGAAGTCGAACACCACCTCATTCAGCGGCAACTGATAGACGGCCATCGCGCGGTTGCCCACGTAGGTGAGATCCACCTGGCGGCCGCGGCGCTCGTTGCACAAGGTGAGAACGTTGCCGAGATAATCATCGGGCACCATGATGGTGGCGCGTATCCAAGGCTCCTCGATGTGAGCGATGTGGGTGGGATCGGGCATGTCGGCCGGGTTGTGCAGCTCCATCACCTCGCCATTGTTGCGATGAAGCTTGTAGACGACGGAGGGCGCGGTCGCGATCAGGTCCAGGTCGAACTCGCGGCTCAAGCGTTCCTGGATGATCTCCAGGTGCAGCAGCCCGAGAAAGCCGCAACGATATCCGAAACCCAAAGCCGCCGAGGTTTCGGCTTCGTAGTGGAAACTCGCGTCGTTCAGGCGCAGCTTGCCCAGCGACTCGCGCAGCTTCTCGAAATCGTCGGCGTCCACAGGATACAGGCCGCACCACACGACGGGTATGCTCGGCTTGAAGCCGGGCAGGGCCTCTACGGCCGGCGTGCGGTCGTCGGTGATGGTGTCGCCCACGTTGCAGTCGGCCACCGTCTTCATTGCAGCCGTGATGTAGCCCATCTCGCCCGGGCCCAGATCGCCTGTGGCCACCATCTTCGGCGTGAAGACGCCGCATTGTTCCACCACATAGGCGTGCCCGTTGGCCATCATGCGTATCTTCTGGCCGCGCTTGAGCCGGCCGTCGCGCACCCGCACCAGGATCACCACGCCGAGATACGGGTCATACCAGCTGTCCACGAGCAGAGCTTTCAGCGGCGCTGCCGCATCGCCCGTGGGCGGCGGCAGGCGCGTCACCAGGGCTTCCAGCACGCCCTCTATGTTCAGGCCGGTCTTGGCGCTGATCATCACCGCGTCCGACGCGTCCAGCCCGATCACGTCCTCTATCTGCTGCTTGACTTTGTCCGGCTCGGCGGCCGGGAGGTCGATCTTGTTGAGCACGGGGACGATCTCGTGGTGAGCGTCGATCGCCTGGTACACGTTGGCCAGCGTCTGCGCCTCCACGCCCTGGCTGGCATCCACCACCAGCAGGCTGCCCTCGCAGGCGGCCAGGCTGCGGCTCACCTCGTAGGCGAAGTCCACATGGCCGGGCGTGTCCATCAGGTTCAGCTCGTAGGTGAGCCCGTCTTGCGCCTTGTAGGCCAGACGCACGGTCTGCGCCTTGATGGTGATGCCGCGCTCTTTCTCGAGCTCCATGTTGTCGAGCACCTGCTCGGTCATCTCGCGGTCGGTCAACCCGCCGCAGGCCTGGATCAACCGGTCGGCGAGCGTGGACTTGCCGTGGTCGATGTGCGCGATGATGCTGAAATTGCGTATCAGGCTGAGCGGGGTGTCGGTCATGCGTCTAGTTAGGCGCAAACTTGCGTTCTGGGGAGGGGCGGGCAAGGAAGCCCTGCTTCGAGAAGAGGCGGCGAAAGACTTTGTCCCATCCGGGTGCGCGTCGTTGGAGCGGGCGCTTCGAGGGAAATCTTCCTCACCCCAGGATCTGCGACACGCGCCGCGACAGCTCCTCAATACCGTAAGGCTTGGCCAGAACGGGAAAGCGCAATGCGTTCTGCGCCAGCGCAGCGCTGCTGTATCCGGTGGCCAGCAGGACCGGCAGCCGGGGATACGTCTCGGCGATCACCTCGGCAAGCTCTATGCCGCTCATCCCTCCCGGCATCACGATGTCGGAGAACACCAGATCAAACGTGGCGCCGCGCAGCCGCTCCAGCGCGCCGGCGGCGTTCTCGCTGTGATCTACCAGATGGCCCATGTCCTCGAACGCCGCCACCGCGTTCCCAGCCACCAGCAGGTCGTCCTCCACCACCAGGATACGCCTCGTCTGCCCCGGCGCGTCCTCGCTCATTTCGCTTGCGAACCCGCCCTCCACCTTCGAGTCCGGCGCGAATGCCATCAGGTCTTGGGTGAGCTTTGCGCCGCGTTCGGTCGCGGCGCGCATGTTGTTGAGCAGCCGGATCAGCTTTGCGTTGCCCGCCGCGTGGCGCTCCGCCAGGGCCAGGTTGGCGGTGATCACGGTCAGCACGTTGCTGAGGTCGTGCGCGAGTTCGCCGGCCAGCCTTGCCACCACTGACCCACCTGCCGGCTCTGGCGCGCCAAACGGATCGGCGAGCCCCGTCATCGCGGGCCTGACCTAACGAAGCTGGGCTCCTGTCGCTTTGACAACGGCCTGAATCACTTTCATCGATGCGGATTCGAGATCCTCGTCCAGCATGGTATGCGCGGTGGGCTGAAAGACAACCTCAATCCCCAAGGATTTGTGGCCCGCTGCCAGAGCCGGACCCGCGAAGACGTCGAACAGGCCGACACGGGCGATCAGCGTGCGGTCGGCCGAACGGGCGGCCCGCAGCACGGCATCGGCTGCCACGCCTTCCGGAACCAGGAACGCGAAGTCGCGCGCCACCGGCTGCAGGGC
>CAHJWU010000112.1 GCA_903643085.1 Rhodospirillales bacterium | reverse complement strand
AAAAGAAGCAAAAAACTTTTGACCCCGCTGTCGCGGACCGTTCAACAGCCGCCGACAGGAACCAAAAGTTTTTTGCTTCTTTTTTTCAAAAAAGAAGGCCTTGCTTGCTTACTGCTTAACCACCTTAGGCGGCAAATCCAGCTTCAAAGACAACTCCTTCAGCCGCGCCGCATCGACCCCCGCCGGCGCGCCCATTAACAGATCCTCGCCCTGCTGGTTCAGCGGGAACAGGATCACCTCGCGAATGTTGGGCTCCTCGGCCAGCAGCATCACCATGCGGTCGATACCGGGGGCCGATCCGCCATGTGGGGGCGCGCCATAGCGGAACGCGTTCAGCATGCCGCCGAAGCGCGCTTCCACATCTGCCTGCGTGTAGCCGGCGATTTCGAAGGCGCGTATCATGATGTCCGGCCGGTGGTTGCGTATGGCGCCGGACGACAGTTCGATGCCGTTGCAGACGATGTCGTATTGGAAGGCCTTTATCAGCAGCGGGTCCATGTTCGTCAGCGCGTCCATGCCGCCTTGCGGCATGCTGAACGGGTTGTGCGAGAAGTCGATGCGGCTGGTCTCTTCGTTCAGCTCGTACATTGGGAAGTCCACCACCCAGCAGAAGCGGAAAGCATCTTTCTCGATAAGATCGAGCTCCTGGCCGATGCGGGTGCGCACGCTGCCGGCGAATTTTGCGGCCGTCTCGTGCGCGCCGGCGGCGAAGAACACCGCGTCGCCGGGTGCCAGGTGGCAGGCGGTGCGTATGGCTTCCAGCCTGTCCGATTCCAGGTTTTTTGCGATCGGGCCTTTTGCGCCATCGGCTTCGAAGATGATGTAGCCCAGGCCGCCCGCACCTTCGGCGCGCGCCCATTCGTTCAGCTTGTCAAAGAAGCCGCGCGGGCGCGGGCCGGCGCCGGGGGCCGGTATGGCGCGCACGATGCCGCCGCCGGCAGCAATCTTGGCGAACAGGCCGAAGCCGCTGCCGGCGAAATGCGCGGTGACGTCGGTGATGCGCAGCGGGTTGCGCAGGTCCGGTTTGTCCGAGCCGTATTCAAGCAGCGCGGTGTCATAGGCGATGCGCTGGAAGGGCAGCTTGTCCACCGTACGGCCGCGCGCGAACTCCTCAAACAGGCCGCCGATGACCGGCTCGATGGTGGCGAACACGTCTTCCTGCGTCACGTAGCTCATCTCGAAATCGAGCTGGTAGAACTCGCCTGGCGAGCGGTCCGCACGGCTGGCTTCGTCGCGGAAACAGGGTGCTATCTGGAAGTAGCGGTCGAAGCCGGCCACCATCAGCAATTGCTTGAACTGCTGCGGCGCCTGCGGAAGGGCGTAGAACTTACCTGGGTGGTTGCGCGCCGGCACCAGGAAGTCGCGCGCGCCCTCAGGCGAGCTGGCTGTCAGGATAGGCGTCTGGAACTCGGTGAAGCCCTGCTCCGTCATGCGCCGGCGCAGCGAGGCGATGACATGCGCGCGCAGCATCATGTTGGCGTGCGTGCGCTCGCGCCGCAGGTCTATGTAGCGGTAGGTGAGCCGCGTCTCGTCGGAATACGTCTCGGCACCGGCCACCTGCATGGGCAGCACGTCCGCGGTGGACTGCACCGTGATGTCCTGCGCGCGCAGCTCGATGTCACCGGTGGGCAGGCGCGGGTTGCGCGTGGCCGCCTCGCGCGCCACCACCTCGCCGGTGACCGTGACGCAGGATTCGACGCGCAGCGCGTCCGCGGTGGCCAGTGCGGCAGAGCCGTGCGGGAAGACGATCTGCGTCAGGCCGTAATGGTCGCGCAGATCGACGAACAGCAGGCCGCCATGGTCGCGCTTGCTGTGCACCCAGCCGGACAGGCGGGCGGTGCTGCCCGCGTCGGTATCGCGCAGCGCGCCGCAGGTGTGGGTGCGGTAGGTGTGCATGTGGTCCTCGGGCGGAGATCGGGCGAAGCCGAGGCCTCTGCCCTCCCACCGATCCCTGGTCAAGAGAAGCCCGGCCCAGGTATCTGCTGGACCGGCGATCGCGCCAGGCACTTGCCGCGGCCAACATGACGGCGCGCATCTCTATGGCCGGCATCGGGACCGGCATCGGCTGCACGGCCTGTTGCCGCTGCTTTGCACCGAAGAATGGCGGAGTTTTGGCGCACGGGGCAATCCGTGTGACACTGCCGGATGACCCGACCTCCCCGCGAGACCTTCGCGGCCCCTGTCCTGATCACGGACACTCCTGCTTTGGCCGCCCTCTGCCAGCGCCTGGCCGCCGAGCCCTACGTCACGGTGGACACCGAGTTCATGCGCGAGCGGACCTACTGGCCCGAACTCTGCGTCGTCCAGCTCGGCGGCGCGGCGGACGTGGCCGTGGTCGATGCGCTGGCGCCGGGGCTGGACCTGGCGCCGCTGGGCGCGCTGCTGGCCGACCCGGGCGTGGTCAAGGTGTTCCACGCGGCGCGCCAGGACGTGGAAATCTTCCTCCAGCTGTTCGGCGCCGTGCCCGTCCCGCTGTTCGACACCCAGGTGGCCGCCATGGTGGCCGGCTTCGGCGATCAGGTGGGCTACGACAGCCTGGTGGCGGGCCTCGCCGGCGGCCAGATCGACAAGGCGCACCGCTTCTCCGACTGGTCCGCCCGGCCGCTGAGCCACGCCCAGGTGGCCTACGCTGCGGCCGATGTCACGCACCTGCGCACCGTGTACGAGCGCCTGACTGCCAGGCTGGAGCGCGAGGGCCGTGCGGCCTGGGTGGCCGAGGAGCTGGCCGCCTTGGCCGAACCCGCCACCTACCGGCCTGACCCGGAGACGATGTGGGAGCGCCTGCGCCCGCGCACCACGAACCGCCGCATGCTGGGCGCCCTGCGCGCCATCGCCGCCTGGCGGGAGCGCGAGGCGCAGCGCATCAACATCCCCCGCCAGCGCCTGGTGCGCGACGAAAGCCTGCTGGAGATCGCCGCCACCGCGCCGCGCGACGTGGACACGCTGGGCCGCATACGCGGCGTCACCCGCGGCTTCGCGGAAGGCCCGACCGGGCAATCCCTGCTGGCGGCCATACAGGACGCCAACGCCTTGCCGGAGAACGCGCTGCCGGAAGCCCGCGCCGTCCGCGAAGGCGCCCGCCCGTCGCCGGCGCTGGTGGCGCTGCTGAAGGTGCTGCTGGCGGAAAAGGCGGACAGCCATGATGTGGCGCCGAAGCTGCTGGCCTCGTCCGATGACATCGACCGCCTGGCGAGCGAGGAGGAGCCGGACATCCCCGCGCTGCACGGGTGGCGGCTGGGCGTGTTCGGCGAGGACGCGCTGGCGCTGAAGCAAGGGCGGATCGCGCTTGGGGTGGCTGGGAAGCGGATCAGGCTGATACGGTCTTAGAGTCCGTGTGAAAACGCGCCCCGGCGGCCATCTGACGTGCTTTCGCTGTGCTCCGGTGCTCCCAGCGGCAACTCCGCTTCGGTGCTCGCGAAAACGCGCCAGCTGACAGGCCACGTTTTCAAACAGCCTCTTAGGCTGGCAAGGCCTTTTTTGAAGAAAGAAGGCCTTGCCTTTCGGTCTACCTGAAATCCACCACCACCGGCTCCGCCCCACCAAACGCCGCTTTGACCGTGCTACCCGCCGGCGCCGTCGTCTTGCCCGTCCACGATCCGCACGTGACCACCTGCCCCGCGCGCAGCCCGCCCGCCCAGGTGGCGCCCGTGTTGGCCAGCCAGACCAGTAGCCGCGTCATGTCGCCTGCCGGGTTTCCCACCGCGCAACGCGCGGGTCCGCCCTCGATCGTCTGCGTCACCGCCAGGGAGGCGAAATCCACCTCCCGCCAACCCGGCAGCGGCGCCCCCACGGCGTATCCGCCCGTCTGGATGAAATCCGCCAGGATCGCCAGGGCGCCCGCCGCCGCCGGATCGGCATAGCGCGACTGCAGCACCTCTATTCCGGGATGGCACGTGCCGATCGCGGCCAGCACCTCGGCCCCGCCATACGGCGCGGTGCGCGGCGGCAGGTCGGCCGCCAGGACGAAGCAGATCTCGGACTCCACCTCGCGCTGCGTGAACACCGCCGGATCGAACCGGCACGGCGCGCACTGAATGCCCGCGCGCGGCATCGGCGCGCAGCTGATCGGCCCGTCCGGCCCGGGCGCGCCCACTTTCCAGCCGCCAACCTCGTCCAGCGCCCGTATCACCAGCGCCTGCACGCGATAGGCCTGCGCCTCGTCTGCCGGCGCTTGCCCGGTGGCGACGGGTGCCCCCTGTCTGGCGGTCAGCAGCAGCGCGGCCAGGTGTTCGTCCGTCATCGCGCATCCTCAAGGAAGAAGGCCATTTTGTAGGCGCCGGGTGAACAGGCGCGCGACAGCGGAGTGAAAATCTTTTGCGTCTTCTTTCAGAAAAGAAGGCCTTTCTTGCCTTTCCCCAGCCCTTGCCCGACAACCCGCCAACCATGCAGGTCATCACCGATTGGGCAGCCACGCCCGCCCATGCGCGCGGCGCCACCGTGGCGCTTGGCAATTTCGATGGCGTCCATCTCGGCCACGCCCACCTCCTGCGCGCCGCGCACGCCGCCCGCCCGGACCTGCCTCTGGCAGCACTCACATTCGAGCCGCACCCGCGCGAGCTGTTCCGCCCGGACGACCCGCCGTTCCGCCTGTCGCTGCCGGCCGAGCGCCGGGCGGCACTCGACGCGCTTGGCGTGAAGCTGGTGTTCGAGCTGCCGTTCACCGACGCGTTTTCCCGTCTTACCGGCGAAGGCTTCATCAAGGACGTTCTGCACCGCGGCGTAGGCGCCGCACACCTCGCCTGCGGGCCGGATTTCGCCTTCGGCCACCGCCGCGGCGGCGACGTTGCACTGCTGGCCGCGCGCGCAGAGGCGCTCGGCATGGGCATCACCCTGGTTCCGCCGCTGACCGACGCGCAGGGTCCGCTGAGCTCCACCCGCATACGCCGCGTGCTGCAGGACGGCTATCCCGCACGCGCCACCGCCGAACTGGGCCGCCCCTGGGCCATACGCGGCGAAGTGGCGCATGGCGACAAGCGCGGCCGCACCATCGGCTTTCCCACCGCCAACGTCGCACTCGGCCGCCATCTGGAGCCGGCACGCGGCGTGTACGCCGTGATGGTACGCCTGGCGGACGGCGCCACGCATCGCGGTGTGGCCAATATCGGCCGCCGCCCGACCGTGGCGGACGGGGTGCAGAGCCGGCTGGAGGTGCATGTGTTCGATTTTGACGGCGATCTGTACGGCCAGGAGATATCCGTGGCGCTACACGCGTTCCTGCGCCCCGAGCAGAAATTCGACAGTTTCGACGCACTGCGCGCGCAGATCGTGACCGATGCCGACGAGGCGCGCGCCATTCTGGGTCGTGCGTTGCTGCCGATTGCCTGATGTCGGCTCGCGTTTCGGACGGAAGACAAGAAAGCAGTTCTTTTTTGAAGAAAAGAACCAAAAGACTTTTGTCCCCGTCGGGTGCGCGTTGTCGAGGCGCATGCCTCAACGTTCCCGCGACAGCGGAGCAAAAGCTTTTTGCTTCTTTTTCTCGAAAAAGAAGGCCTTCCTTCCTTTGACCGACGGACCCACCCCTCGATGACCGAACGAGACTACCGCGACACAGTCTTCCTGCCGGCCACGCCATTCCCGATGCGCGGCGACCTGCCGAAGCGCGAGCCGGCGATCCTCGCGCGTTGGGAGCAGACCGGCCTTTTCGCGCAACTCCGCGCGCAAGGTGCGGCGCGCGAGAAATTCATCCTGCATGACGGCCCGCCTTACGCCAACGGCAACATCCACATCGGCCACGCGCTGAATAAGATCCTGAAGGACGTGATCAACCGCGCCCGCCAGATGGCCGGCTATGACGCGTATTACGTGCCTGGCTGGGACTGCCACGGCCTGCCGATCGAGTGGCAGATCGAGGAGAAATACCGCAAGTCCGGCCGCGACAAGGACGACGTGCCGATCCTGCAATTCCGCGCCGAATGCCGCGAGCACGCGCAGAAATGGCTGGACGTGCAGGCCGAGGAGTTCAGGCGACTCGGCATCTTCGCCGACTGGGCCAACCGCTACGCCACGATGGATTTCTCCTCCGAGGCGGCGATCACGTCCGAGATACACCGCTTCGCCAGCAACGGCGCGCTGTATCGTGGCCTGCGCCCGGTTCTTTGGAGCGTGGTGGAAAAGACCGCGCTGGCGGAAGCGGAGGTGGAATACGCCGACCACACCAGCACCACTATCTGGGTGCGTTTTCCTGTGATCACGCCGGGTGCGTTGCAGGGTTCGGCCATCGTCATCTGGACCACCACGCCCTGGACGATCCCCGGCAACCGCGCGCTCGCCTATGGCGCGGAGATCGAATACGCGCGCATACAGGTCGATGCCGTCAGCCAAGAGAGCCTGTGCCGGCCAGGCGAGTCCTTGCTTGTTGCGCTGGCGCTGCTGCCGAAGTTTCTCGAAGAGGCCGGCATCACGCTGCATCATGTACTGCACGTGCATCGCGGCGCCAAACTCGCGGGCGTGCTGTGTGCGCATCCTTTGCGCGGCCAAGGCTACGATTTCGACGTGCCGCTTCTCGCAGGCGATTTCGTCACCACCGACGTGGGCACCGGCTTCGTCCACCAGGCGCCGGCGCATGGCGAGGACGATTTCGCGCTGTGCCGCGCGCACGGCATAGGCGTGCCAGAAACGGTGGCCGATGACGGCACCTATTTTCCCTGGGTGCCGTTGTTTGCCGGCGTGCACGTGTTCCGCGCCGCCAAACTGGTCTGCGAGGCGCTCACCGCCGCCGGCGGCCTGGTGAAACAGGGGAGCATCGTCCACTCCTACCCGCATTCCTGGCGCAGCAAGGCGCCGCTGATCTTCCGCGCCACGCCCCAGTGGTTCATCCGCATGGACGGCGAGGAGCACATACGCGACCGCGCGCTGCAGGCGATCGCGGCCACGCATTTCGTGCCCGAAGCCGGCCGCAACCGCCTGGCCAGCATGGTCGCCAACCGGCCGGACTGGTGCATCAGCCGGCAGCGCGCCTGGGGCGTGCCGATCGCCATCTTCACCGAGAAACGCACCGGCGAGATCCTGCGCGACCCCGGCGTGATGGCCCGCACGATCGCCGCTTTCCGCGAAGAGGGCGCCGACGCGTGGTACGCCTCGCCGCCCGCGCGCTTCCTCGGCAACGACTACAACGCCGACGATTACGAGCAGGTGCGCGACATCGTCGACGTCTGGTTCGAATCAGGCTGCACCAATGTCTTCACGCTGATCGACCGCGGCCTGCGCTGGCCTGCCGACCTGTATCTTGAAGGCTCGGACCAGCATCGCGGCTGGTTCCAGTCCTCGCTCCTGGAAGGCGTAGGCGCGCGCCAGCAGGCGCCGTTCCGCGCCATACTGACGCACGGCTTCACCCTGGACGAGCAGGGCCGCAAGCAGAGCAAGTCGCTGGGCAACGTCACCGCGCCACAGAAAGTCACCGACGAATACGGCGCCGACATACTCCGCCTGTGGGTGATGAACGCCGACATCACCGAGGACCAGCGTATCGGCCGCGAAATACTCAAACAACAGGCCGAACTCTATCGCCGCCTGCGCAACACGCTGCGCTGGCTGCTGGGATCGCTCGCCGGTTTCACCGAAGACGAACGCATCGCCACCACGGAAATGCCCGAGCTGGAGCGCTACATCCTGCACCGCGTGGCCGAGCTGGACACACGCCTGCGCCGCGCCATCGACACGCATGACTGGACTGGCGTGTACCCGGACATACACACATTCTGCAGCGCAGACCTCAGCGCGTTCTATTTCGACATACGCAAGGACACGCTATACTGCGATCGCCCCGAGGCCGCGCGCCGGCGCGCCGCGCGGACCGTGCTGGACGTGCTGCACCGCTGCCTGACCACCTGGCTCGCCCCCGTGCTGGTGTTCACCGCCGAGGAAGCCTGGTCCGTGCGCTTCGGCGACGCCGAAAGCGTGCATCTGCAAACCCTGCCCGACATACCCGCAACCTGGCATGATGCGGCGCTGGCCGCCCGCTGGGCCCGCATACGTGACATCCGCCGCGAGGTGACCACCGCCATCGAAGGCCTGCGCGCCTCCGGCGAGATCGGCGCCTCGCTGCAGGCCAGCGTGGCATTAGGCCTCCACCCGGCGGAAGCCGGCCTGCTGCCCGCCACCGAGTGGCAGGACATCGCCATCGTCTCCTCGCTGACCCTGACGCATAATGATGCGGCGGCCGTCACCGTCGCCGTCGCCTGCGCGCCAGGCGAGAAATGCGTCCGCTGCTGGCGCGTGCTGACCGAGGTCGGCACTATCCCGGACCATCCCGCCCTGTGCCTGCGCTGCACGGACGCCGTGGACCAGGTGGCGGCGCACGCATGACCCAGCGCGCCCGCATCCTCGCCGGCATCGCGCTCGCCGCGGTCGTCCTGGTCGCCGACCAGGCCAGCAAATACGCCATCCTTCACATCCTGAACCTGCCGCAGCGGGGCGTAGTCCCGGTCCTTCCGCCGGCGCTGGATTTCGCCATGGTCTGGAACCACGGCGTCACCTTCGGCCTGTTGCAGGCCGGCCAGGGGCGCGGCCAGCTCATCCTGGCGGCCGTGGCCGTGGCCGTCGTCGTTGGCCTGTTCGTCTGGCTGCGCCGGGCGGAGAGCACGCTCACCGCCTGCGCCATCGGCGCCATCGCCGGGGGCGCCCTCGGCAACGTGGTGGACCGTGCCCGCTTCGGCATGGTGGTCGATTTCATACACGTGCACTGGGCGGGGTGGGACCCGTTTCCGTTCGTGTTCAACGTGGGCGACTCGGCCATCGTGGTGGGCGTGGCCGCGCTGCTGCTGGAGGGGTTGCTGCCGCGGCCGGTGGGGCGCTTGCAGGCGCCGCCTCCTAAAGCGTAAGCAAGGCCTTCTTTTTTGCAAAAAGAAGCAAAAAACTTTTGCTCCCTGTCGGCGGGTGCTGAAACACCCGTCCCGGAAGTAAAACTTTTTGGTCCTTTTTTTTCAAAAAAGGACTGCTTGCTTCCTGTGAACGCAGGTTATGAGGATGACCATGTCCAGACAGCTCGCTTTAGCCGCCGCCCTAGCCACGCTCACCCTAGCCGGTTGCGGAGACGTGGAACGCACCTTCGGCCTGGTGAAGGATGCGCCTGACGAGTTCGCGGTGCAGACTCAGGCGCCACTCTCCATGCCGCCCAGCTTCCAGCTGAGCTCGCCCACGCCAGGCGCGGACCGGCCGCAGAACGTGCGCAGCGACGCCGCCGCCGAAGCCGCCATCGCGCCCACCACCGCGCTGGGCGG
>CAHJWU010000111.1 GCA_903643085.1 Rhodospirillales bacterium | reverse complement strand
TGGAACATCGACGCATCACCGAATACAGCCGCCGAAACCGTCAAGCAGTAATCCCGCGGTGTCCCTCGGACGCTTACCACCGTCCGGCATCGCCCTTACCCCTACGCTTAAGCGCGATAGCGGACCTTAAACGGACAGCCGCGTCCAGGCAGCCGACAGAGGACGCTTACCCTTGACTCTCACCACCCGTGTTTCGACGACGAAGCCGGCGCGCTGCGCCACAAGGCCGATCCTGCTAGGCGAACCCGCGCCTGTTGCGACGCGGCTACCAATCTGTCCGCCGACCGGCCCATCAACCCGAGCGGATTGGCTGTGGGGCACAAGCTTAGTGACGTTCCCGCGCTAGCGCCTGCCGGGTCCGACACGCGTCGCCTGCGTCATGGCGCAGCGGCTAACCACGAGCAGCGCGGCCAGCCCTCGCGGGTCGCTTCCCGAAGCGATCCTAGACACAGAGGCTGGAACGCTTCGCCCGTGGCGACGTTCCGTGCGGCCGCCTGAGGCTTCGGCCGTGGTCGCCCGCATCCCGAATGCCCCCAGCGCCGATTTTGGCGACGTGGTGCAACTCCGGGCGGCATGCGGCGGCGCTTCTTTCACAGCGGCGACGCGCGACCTTGCGGGACATAGTCACGCTGTGCGTCCTGCCGCTGCAGGCAGATTGCGAGGCCGTTACGGCAGTTCGCCGCCACTGTACCCACGCGCTGCTAGCGGCCGGCGCTAAGACTGAGAGGCTTGGATGCTACTTTGATGGTTTCTGGGGCCGTTTCTTTGATTTTCGCATACCGAGCTTTTCCGCGTGCGCGCGCCTCTTCTCGATTGTTTCCTCATCAGGCATTGGATGCTTGGAGGGCTGAAGACAGCGTACTTCCTCCAGCATATTTCTCGCAAATTCCGTGGCCTCCGAAACGGAAAGTCTAATTTCGTAGTTGCCGAGTTCTGGTTTAAGGTCCGGCGATTTCAGCACGCCATACTTCTTTCTGAGAACTTGTACGGCGTACTTCCTTCCGGCGCTGCGCCCCTTCTCACCAGCCCGCCCTCTCCAATCTTGGACTTCCTCCAATTTTATAAGATCGTTCTCATTTTCGTGAAAGTGCCTAATCTTGGTCTTTTCAATGAGCTTCCTCATCACGGCGTTTGCTTCTTCGCTCTTATGCCGCTTGCTCCCATAAGCGTTGAAAAGAGCGTCGTAAGAAACGGCGATTCTAGCCTCCTGCATATCTGCCCATGTCAGAACTCTCTTGCTGCTGGAGATATAGTACGGTTCGCCGGCACTCTGAGCTTCATCGAATGATTCCAGCCACCGGTAACCACCATCGAACAGGGGATCTCGGTGCGCGAGAATACCCGGCCGCCTTCGAATTACCAACTCGTTCATACAAGCCTGAAGATCAACGAAAGGCTGCAGAAGCTCTGACGTCTTTAAAGCAGGAAAGAAATCACGAAGCCCTGAGGATACGACGCTTAAAGCTTCGCTGCAGTTAAGTAAGTAATCGAACGTCAGGAAACGGAAATTTGCTACTTCGACTAAACCTTGCAGAAGCTTCTCTGATGTCCTTCGGATCTCAGGGTCATCGCTGATGACTATCTCACGCATGCGGCCGTCTGCTTCCGGCAGGCTGGTGTCTGTCAGTTGCAATTTCTCCTGCTTCCACGAAAGCTCGAAGCGACCGCTGCTGCGCGGCTTTTCAGGGTAAAGGTCTTTCCGCTCCACCACTTGTGGCTTTGTCGAAGTCGACTTGTCGGACTTCTGAATTTTAGAGTTGGAAACACTCTTAGATTTGGAAAGAGCCATTTAAACCCTCTCGAGCGCGTGACGACGAGCCTTTCAACCGGTTCGACTCCAGCCATGAAGGTAGCGAACCTAGCGTCATATACACCGAGCCAAGCACGACGGTCGATCCTCATGTGCGCCGCTGAAGCCCCGTTTCATGCGGGCGTCGAACCGGGACGATCCTTAGCCCATACACTGGGCGATGCGGCCGATCCCACTAGTAACACCCATCGTTCAGGACGTGGGGTCTATACGTGAGAAGGATACGAGCCGGACCGATCCGCGCCTGATAGAGCTTGCCCGCCTGGTCGCGCGGCAAGCCGCTCGCACCTACGCCGCGAGGCCTAATCAGCCGCCTGAGATATTGGTGGCTGGCACTTCCGCCTCGACGTAAAATCGATCCTTTACCTAAGGATGGGCTTTGGGAAAACAGCGCTTCCTAATCGGCAGGACCGGGCTGCAGACGCACGTCAACTTCGGCTAGGTCGTCGCCTTCGGGATGACTATCTTAGCCTTTCAGCGGCGCCGCGAGCCACTGCGCGGTGCTCGCGCGATAATCCAGCTCGCCGCCCCGCGTGGCAGCGTTACGGCGGAGCTCTCGCGAGATCGTCGATCCCGATCGCCCCATATGCCGCGCGATCTGCCGCACTCCCGCTCCTTGGGCATGCTGGATGGCAAGCTCCTCTCGCTCTGCATAACGACAGGTATCGCCCAGACGACGGCTTCGATGATGGCGCAAGCGTCGCTGGTGGCATGCCGCCCGCACTCCGAAACCACCGTACGCCTACCGCCGCTGACACACCCGCGCCAATCGCCGCGTCCTCGCTCGATGAGCCACCCGCTATCAATACCCAAAAATGCCGCCGGTGCGCCTGCTGCGCCGCCGGAGGTCGTCCCGGTGAGTACATCTTGCTCAGCAAGGCACGATCTGACCGACGCCGACCCGCCATCCCAACATTCCTCCCCAGGGTGTTGCGACGACCACTTGAATCCACCTTGGCTCCCTTGGTCGGAATGATGCAGCAAGGCAGCAGGCTTTCCACGCCGCCAGATCGCCATCATCAACGCGTCCGCCACCAACTGCGCCGTCATGGCAGCGCTCATCGACCAGCCCACCACGGGACGTGAAAATAGATCGATGACGGCCGCTACGTACAGCCGTCCTTTGGCGGTCCAGATGTAGGTGAAGTCCGCGACCTATTTCTGGTTGAGAGCGCTGGCCTCAAACTGGCGATCCAGCACGTTGGCGGCAATCGCTGCCTTGGAACGTTCAGCCGTATCCAGCGAAAGCCCACGCCGACGCGGCCTTGCTCGTAAAGCCTCTTGCTGCATTAGCCGCTCCACGTGATGCAAGCCGCACGAGGCGCCTTCAGCCAGCACATCGTGCCAAACCCGCCTGGCACCGTAAGTTCGGTCGCTGGCTACGAAACTGGCCCGCACACATGCTGTCAGCCCCTCATCGGCGATAGCCCGGGCACTGCGCGGCCGAGTCAGCCACGCATGAAAGCCGCTACGCGAGACCCCGAGCGCCTCGCAAAGCCAACGCACCGGCCAGTCCCCTCGGTGCTTCGCCACAAAGCCGAACTTCATATCAGCTCCTTGGCGAAATAGGCCGCGGCTTTTTTTAGGATGCCACGCTCCGCCTTCAGCTTGGCGACTTCGCGGCGGAGCTGCGTAACCTCTTGCTGCTCCGGCTTGCTCTAGCCATGCCCAGGAAACACATGCTGCGGTCGGCTACGCCTTCGCGATGCCAACGCCGCAGCACGCTCTCTGCCACATCCAGGTCGCGCGCCGCCTGGGAGACGGCAACACCCCGCTCCTTGATCAGCTTTACCGCCTCAAGCTTGAATTCGCGGCTGAATTTTCGACGCTGCATCCTCGACCTCCGATCGGGTGGGAAACCTTAACTCGGTGTCCACCAAACCGGCAGCAGCCCATATCGCCAATGAAAAAGTTTTGGCGCGGCGGAGACCTAGATTGATAACCGGTCAGCGAAAGCAGGAGCTTACCGTTTGGGCGCGATGGACTGCGGAGTGACCACTCGGAGCGCGTTCGCCACCTGCTTCCTGGGCGCGAGGGCACGGCGTGATAAGACTGACGGTTTGCTGGACGATGGTCGCCCGGTGATGCGGTACGCGAGGGGCCGCCTCTGGTGGTGCGCCTGCCGCAGCGCGACGCGGCGACCTGGCTGCCCTTCGCCCGCTACGCGGAGACGCTCTCGCCGGAACGCCTCCCGCTACTGCACCGCTACCGCCCGCGCGACGTGTGTTCAAGGCGGTCGGCGCCGGCAGCGTCGGCACGTCCTGCGCCATCGGCCTGTTCGCCACCGGGGATGGCGAGGGGCTGCTGCTTCGGGTCAAGGACGCGCAGCCTTCGGTGCTGGAGCCGTTCGCCGGCCGCTCCGCCTTCGCGGAAGCCGGCGAGCGGGTGGTCATCGGCCAGCGCATCATGCAGGCGGCCTCAGACATGTTCCTCGGCTGCAACCGCGCCCCGCGGCGACGCCCGAGGCGGAGGACGACACGACGCGCGAGCGGCAGTTCTACGTAGGGCGGCTAAAAGGACAGACGGCTGGCCGCGGTGGGCGTGGAGATCGACGCGGACAGGCTGGACGACCACGCCGCGCTTCGCGGGCCGACGCTGGCGCGCGCACGGGCGCTCGGTCAACCTTGTCATGCTGGCGGGTTATTTCGGCGGGGGCCGCGCCTTCGACTACGCGGTTGCAAACTTCGCGGCGCTATACGCCGACCAGACGGAGCGCGACTCCCGGCTGTTCAATGACGCGATTGCCTCCGGCCGGATCAGCGCCGCGGCGCTGGAGTAAGTTTGGCCGTTTGCTGACTATCCGTTTCCGGGCGCCGGTAGCGGGAAAGCGGACCTTCGTTGAAGTGCAGATTGTGCAGAATCATCGTGGAGTGAGGGGATAATCAAAACCTTCAACCGCGCCGCCATAAAGCGCTGCAGGCCGAAAAGGCGCACAGGTGAGCTGACAACGATTGACCCACACGACTGCCATCTGGGCGGCAATCACCTGCGAACCTCGGCCAATCGCACGAGCCGATCCATACCGTAGCGTGGATACCGTCCGGCTTGCAGCTTGCCAAAGTGGCAGTCAGTCGAATGGTCGTAAATGCCGCCACCATGCGGCATCCGTCCAAGGCCCCGTGCCCTCTCTGGTCCTTCGCTATCGCTCTATATCGGCGGGCTGATTAACTGCTCTGCGAAGGACAACAGCGTCGTCACGAACCTGCATGATTTGGCCATCAATGACTCAGACGATGAACCGGCCGATTAGCTGACGAACAATCGCATCAGGATCGTTTTTCGGGTAGCGAGCTTGTCTATTTCGCTTCATCGATCAGCTTCGGCAATTCTGCTATTGCATCGCACATCTCCCAATTCTCCAGCCGGTAGGGATGCTGCTCCGGCAAATCCTCGACCTGTTCGATGGCGGCGACGTACTGCTTGTGCAGCCACTGATATTTTTTGCGCACGCCGTCGTCTTTGTGCGCAAGCCCCGCCTTGATGATACCGTAAAGGGCGAAGAGGTATTCGCCGTAAGCGTCGTTATCCAGCCCCGTTACATCGACGACTTTTTCCCAAGAAACGTAATTGTAGTACATCCAGCCATCATCGTCCTTGGTCAAATAATGCTGAACATACTCCTCCTCTTCCTCGGGCTCATGGATGTCACCTCGATATTGACGTGCAACCTTGAAAATTTGTGCGTCCACAATAACGCGGGGATAGATCGCGTTCTTGCTCTCCATCTCATATGCTCGAACCATTGCAGGACCGACAATGCGGTGCTCGTCGTGGTAGAGGTCGCCGATCGTGACAGCGCCCCGGACAAGGAAGCCGAGGCTGATCAGATCGACGACGCAGAACGCGATCTTGGTGAGCAGGTGGAATACCCCAGACTCCTCATCAACACGGTATGAGACAACGATTGAATCCGAAAACTGAGTGACAACAGACGATTTCTGAAGGCCCGCATCGTCAGCCAGCTCGCCGATGCGGTCGAGGGCGTTTATGACCTTGCCAAGATAGTCAAGCTCCTCGACGGTACGTTCAACAATTTCGCGGAAGCCCAGGATGTCCAGGAACAGCAGCAGGCGCTTCTCGTAAGCGAACTTCGGCTTGCTGCTCAAAGCGGTCATCCTGCATGCTTCATAGACCTTCCTATGCGTTCGGGCAGTAGAGGACAAGATCCCGCTAACTCTCCCCAACACACGCAACGCAATGAAAATACGTCTGCAATCCGTTATCATTCTATCAGCAACATGTTGGAGAACTGATTGAGGACATTTCGGAAAAAGGTCGCCGCACAACGCACTGAAAGCAAGAACGTTGCTTGCGAAATACGGGCGATCTGGCCCATCAATCCGACCCTGCAAAAGCTTTGTGAGGACATCGAGGCAAGACCGGAAGACTACCGCGGTGGAACTGCGTGGGGCAGCCCGATACGTAGCCGGACAGACGTGACGGACGCGCAGGACGACAAGGTATTCACCGCGAAAATGCCCACCTACAATGTGCAGGTCGCCCAGCCGATCTGCGCCAACGGCCCGGAGGAGTTTAGCCGCAACCTCTCCATCAGGTAGGCACACCCCTGGGATCGGGCTGTCGAGACGCTATAATGGCGCGACTCCAGCCACAGGCGTCCTGCGTTGAGCGAAATCCTGTTTGAAGAGACCGCTCTGGATAAGGTGCTGCGCCTGCAGAACCTGCTTGTCGCCCGCGCGACGGGATCGGCGTCGCCGGACGATGGCCTCGCCTACCGGGATCTACGCGAGTATCTGGCGTATGAGCCCACCCTGCGGGACAAGCTTCCGCCATTCGTGAAGCGCTGCAACGACCTAGGCCAGTTCTGGGCCTACATTAAAAGTCAGAGCGATAACTACCAGGGCAGGCGTACCCTGATCTGGGATGCCTTCCGACCCCTCGTCGGCTACCTCGAAGCTGGAGAGCGCAGCCCTGGCGCGGACGTGGTTAGTGAGGCTTTGAGCGCCCTTAGCGCCGAGCGTGTCCAGGCAGCATGGCAGACGGCATTGGACAGGCGGGCTACCGACCCAGAGGGGGCGATTACCGCCGCCAGGACCATGCTTGAGACCGTCTGCAAGCATGTCTTGGACGATGCCGGACAAGTCTACCCCCACGATGTCGACCTGCCCAAGTTGTGGCGGCTAACGGCCGAACGCCTCAACCTGACCCCGGACCAGCACCAGGAGACGGTGTTTAAAGCCATCCTGGGCAACTGCCAGTCGGTCGTCGGCAACCTTGCCGCGTTGCGAAACAGGGCAGGCGATGCCCATGGCAAGGGCCGCCGGCAGGTGAAGCCAAAGCCACGCCGAACTTGCCGTCAACCTGGCTGGCGCGATGGCCGCGTTCCTCGTCGAGACGTGGGTCGAGGCACGATCCCCCTAGCCGCATTCTAGCCTCGGCTAGTGTCACGCTAAAGAACGTTCCGCTATTAGTGTCTCGCCACCAAGGAGATGCGAGTGTGGACGCTCATCCTGATGTTTCCTCACACAACCGAAGCCGAAAGGATCGCGGACCGCGTGAGCGGCCGTGCTCCGGACTAAGTCGCGGGCGGAAAACGGATCTCCAAGAGATTCCGCCTATCCTCTCAGCGCCGCTATGACAGGGGCTGGGGCTACTTCGGCTTTTGATTACCTTTCCGGGTTGCCGAAACGGAAGAAATAGGCGCAAACGGACGTTCAAGTAGCTTTGTTTTATGTGAATCCGCCCCAAGACGGGCTGAGACATTGCTGGTGTTGGTCCTCCCGGACTAAGGTGAGGCGGTCAGAGAAGGCGGGCGATACGCATGCGTGCTGTCATTTACGCCCGCTACAGCACGGAGCACCAGCGCGAGGAGTCCATAGAGGATCAGGTGCGTATCTGCCGCGAGCGCATCGCGCGCGAGGGCTGGGAGCTGCTGCAGGTGTTCCAGGATCGGGCGATCAGCGGGGCCAGCACGCTTCGGCCCGGCTACCAGGCGCTCCTCGCCGGCGCGCGCGATGGCGCGTTCGACGTCGTGGTGGCCGAGGCGCTGGACCGTCTCTCGCGTGACCAGGAAGACGTGGCCGCGCTGTTCAAGCGCCTGCGGTTTGCCGGGATCCAAACCGTCACCTTGTCCGATGGCGAAGTGAACGAATTGCACGTCGGGCTCAAGGGCACCATGAATGCCCTGTTCATACGCGATCTGGCGGCCAAGTCGCACCGCGGCATGCGTGGCCGGGTGGAGGCGGGCAAGAGCGGCGGCGGGATCACCTACGGCTACAAGGTGGTGCGCGGCTTCGACGCCAACGGCAACCCCATTACGGGCGAGCGCACGATTGATGCCGTCGAGGCGGCGGTCGTTGTGGACATCTTTGAGCAGTATGGCGCCGGCATGTCGCCCAAGAAGATCGCCCTCGGCCTCAACGCAGCCCAAATACCGGCACCCCGCGGCGGCGCCTGGACCGCCAGCACGATCAACGGCAACCGCGCCCGCGGCACCGGCATCTTGAACAATGAACTCTACGTCGGCCGCCTCATCTGGAACCGCCTCACCTACGTGAAGGACCCGGACACCAGTCGGCGGCGGTCACGCCCGCGGGCGACGCGCGAGCTTGTCACCACGGCCGTGCCCGACCTGGGTATCGTGCCGGAAGCACTTTGGGCGACAGCAAAGGAACGGCAGACTCGCCTGGACGCCCTGGCAGCGAGCACGCCCGCCGATGGCGCGGCGGCAAAAAGTTTGAGACCTCAGTTCTGGAAGCAGCAGCGTCCGCGTTTCCTGTTTTCTGGGCTGATGCGGTGTGGCGCCTGCGGTGCCGGTTTCACCAAGATCAGCGCCCGCCATTTCGGTTGCGCCGGCGCCCGCCTCAAGGGCCCGACCACCTGCACGGTGCTGCGCACCATCCGCAAGGACGTGCTAGAAGAGTCGGTGATCGGCGCCTTGCGGCAGCGGATGATGGCGCCCGAGATCTATCGCGCTTTCGCCCAGGAGTTCGCTGCCGAATGGAACCGGCTGCAGGCCGAGGCCTCCGGCGACCAGTCCGCCAAGCAGGCTGAGCTTGTTCGAGTCGGCCAGCAGCTCGAGCGCCTTGTGGATGCACTTGCTAACGGCACGCCGGTCAGCGCGCTGACCGCTCGCATGGCGACGCTCGAGGCGCGGCGCATCACGCTAGAAGCCGAGCTGGCCAGTGCCAAGGCACCAGCGCCCGCGCTGCACCCAAACCTGGCCGACATCTACCGTGGCCGTATGGAGCAGCTCGCAACCACGCTGGAAGCCGAGGACGGCGCTGAGGCGCGTCAACTCGTCCGCGGCCTGGTGGAGCGTGTCGAGCTCCACAAAACGGCGGACGGCTTCAGGATCGAGGTTCGTGGAGAACTGGCCAACATTATCGGTCTTGCCGCGGGCAGCCCGCGGTATGCCGAGATATTGGATCAGCAAATAAAGTGGGTTGCGGGAGTCGGATTTGAACCAACGACCTTCAGGTTATGAGCCTGACGAGCTACCGGGCTGCTCCATCCCGCG
>CAHJWU010000110.1 GCA_903643085.1 Rhodospirillales bacterium | reverse complement strand
GTGCGGAACCCCGGCGGCGGCGACGGCCAGCGCGCCTGCCGCAAGCACCGGCAGCAGGCGGCGGGCGATCACGCCAGGGTCGACCGAGGGAGACGCCCGGTGCGATTCGGCGGTGAAACTCTGTGCGGCGCAAACGGCGTGAGACTGAAACACGGGAAGCCTCCAGGGCTGGTTCGACATCCCCGATATGAGTTACCAGCGTTCAGTTAACCAGGTTCAGGTTAGAGAAACTCGCTAGGCCGTCCGGTTGCCGACGAGCCCGGCCTCAAGCAGGTCAAGCGCTGCTTCGATGAGCTTGCCCGGCGCCGTCTCCAGGTTCTCCGCCTGGTCGAGCAGCAGGGAGGTGACGCCGTGCAGCATGGCCCAGATGGCTTCGGCCACCTGCGGCGCAGGGCCGGCGGCGGTGAACACGCCGTCGCGCGTCAGTTCAAAGACGCGCTCCTGCAGGATGGCGAAGGAGCGGTCGGCCATCTCCACGGTCGTCGGCGCTTTCGCGTCGCAACGGCGGAACAGGCGGCTCATGAAGGTGAGCCGGTACTCGTCGGGTTTCTCGAGACCGAACTCGATGTAGGTGCGCAAGCCCTGCCGGAACTGCGCGCGCGGCGAGAGGCCCGGCGTCTGGCTCTGCTCGAGGCGGCTCAGCAACTCGCCGAACGTGTCCTGGGCAATGGCGGCCAGCATCGCGTCCTTGTCGGCGAAATGCATGTAGAGCGCGGTGGGCGAGACGCCGACGGCGGCGCCGATGCGGCGCATGGTGACGTGGGCGACACCCTCCTCGGCAAACAGGTGCTTGGCCGCGGCCAGTATCTCACCGCGGCGCGAGGCGCCCTGGCCACGCGGCTTTCGGCATTTCAGGATGGCTTGGTCGATCGACTGGTCCATGGGGTAACAGTGTTCAGTCGTTGTGGCGAAAGCAAGCCGCGTGGGCGGCCGTGTCAGAACCGCTCCGAAAGCCTGCGACGTTGCGTGGACCGGCTTTGTCCGAGCACTGTCAGCCTGCCTTGAGGATCCTTGGGCAAGTCAGAAAGGCCTTCTTTTTTGCAAAAAAAGAAGCAAAAAACTTTCGATCCCTGCGCAGGTTCAGCCGCTTGGGTGCATCCGGAGGCGCTCGGACGCCGCAGATGCGGGGAAGCAAAAGTTTTTTGGTCCTTTTTTCAAAAAAGGACTGCTTGCTTTAAGCAAACCTCCTGTCCTGGCGCAGCTGTGCCCCGGCGGACCGCAAACGGTTTGTTCATCGCACCCCGGCTAACCTGGCGCGATGCGATGGGTTCTCCTGGCTCTCGGCCTGGCCGGCTGTGCGGAAGGCGGGCGCACTGTGGTGAGCACCCTGCCGCCGCAGCCGTTCTGCACGCGCACCCTGGGCGTGCCGCAGTGCTTCGCGGACCCGGCCGCCCTGCCGGATCATCCGCAGGAGCTGGTGGACACGCCGGTGCGCGAGCACGTGGCCTGCATACCCTGGCAGCAGGAGGGCGGGCTGATCTGCCTGCTGACGCAACCCGCCCGCCCGTAGGACGCCGCCTCCCCCATAGCCGCGACCTGCCCCGCGCCACCCGGCGCCGGGCAGGCGAAAGGAGCAGACGTTCTTGCGCCTTTGACAACAGACTATCTGCGTCTTCGCCCTCACCCCAACTTTCCCCAGAGGCGGGCGCCCGGTATGGTGGCGCCCGGCATGGCCCGCTTCTCCCCCATCTCTCAACTGGATCGCTACGTCCTGCGCCAGCTCCTGATGGCGCTGGTGGCCGTCACCACCGCGCTGGTGGCCCTCATCTGGCTCACCCAGTCGCTGCGCTTCGTCGAGCTGGTGGTCAATCGCGGGCTCAGCCTGCGGGTGTTCCTGCAACTGACCGGCCTGCTGATCCCCAGCTTCGTGGCCGTCATCCTGCCGATCACCACCTTCGTGGTGGTGCAGTTCGTCTACCAGCGCCTCTCCGGCGACCGCGAGCTGACGGTGATGCGCTCGGCCGGCCTGTCGCAATGGGCGCTGGCCAGGCCGGCGCTGATGGCGGGGCTGATCGCCATGGCGGCGAGCTTCGGGCTGAACATCTGGGTGGTGCCGGCGAGCAACACCGCCTTCAAGGAGTTCCAGTTCGAGCTGCGCAACAAGGTCGCCGCCTTTTTGCTGCAGGAAGGCGTGTTCACCGCCATCTCCGACCAGCTCACCGTATACGTGCGCACGCGCGACACCGACGGCACGCTGCACGGCATCATGGTGGAGGACGACAGGCAGGCGCACACGCGCGCCACGATCCTGGCCGAAAGCGGCCGCCTGGTGGCCGAGGGCGACACGCCGCGCGTGCTCCTGGAGAACGGCTCGCGCGAGGAGATTGACGCTAAGACAGGGCGGCTGGACGTGCTGACCTTCGCCGAGGATACCGTGGACCTGGCCAGCTCCGGCCATGGCGAGGACGCCGCCCGGGCGCGCGACGACAGCGAGATGAGCCTGCACGCGCTGCTGCATCCTGGCGCGGACGTGATCGCCAGGGGCGATGCGGGCAAGTTCCTGGTGGAGGCGAACCGGCGCCTGACGCAGCCGCTGACCACGCTCAGCTTCGCGTTGGTGGCCCTGGTGAGCGTGCTGACCGGAAACTTCCGCCGCGCCGGCAACCTGTGGCGGCCGCTTGCCGCGGTTCTGTCGATGGTCGGATTGCTCGCACTCGGCCTGACCGCGCAGAGCGTGGCGACGCGGCACCCGTCTTTCGTGCCGCTGATTTGGGCGCAGTCGGTGCTGCCTGGCGCGGCCTGCGCGTGGGCGCTGTTCATGCCGAGGATCGGCCGGCGGGCGCGCCCCGGGCCGGCCGCAAGCGCCATACGTCCGGCATGAAGTTCGCGCTCACCCTCTCCGCCTACATCGCGCGGCAGTTCGCCTACGCGGCCCTGGCGATGCTGGCCGGCCTGTCGATGCTCGTCATGCTGTTCGATTTCATCGAGCTGCTGCGCCGGGCGAGCCAGCGGCCGGACGTGAGCTTCGGCCTCGTGGCCGGCATCGCCCTGCTGCGGCTGCCGTACTACATGCTGCAGATCCTGCCCTTCGCCGTGCTGGTGGGCGGCATCATCGCGTTCTGGCGGCTGACCCGCTCCAGCGAGCTGATCGTGGCGCGCGCCGCCGGCGTCTCCGCCTGGCATTTCCTCAGCCTGCCGGTGGCCGCCGCGATCGGGCTGGGACTGGCGGCCACCGCCGGGCTCTCGCCGCTGTCCTCGGTGATGTTCGCCCGCGCCACCGCGCTGGACAACGTCTACCTGCGCCACACCGGCGGCACGCTGGCGATCAGCGGCGGCCAGCTCTGGCTGCGCCAGGCCGATGCCGGCCTCGATCCCCACGGCATCGCCATCATCCACGCGCGCGACGTGGCGCTGCAGGGCAAGGTGATCGCCGCCAACGACCTGAGCGTGTTCCGCCTCGACGCCGGCGACCACCTGCTGAGCCGGGTGGAGGCGCAGCACGCCACCTTGCGCAGCCGGGCCTGGGAGATGTCCGGCGCGCGCACCATCACGCCCGACCACCTGCCTGTACTGGTGGGCGAGCTGAAGCTGCCGACGGAGCTTACCGCCCGGCGCGTGCAGGAGAGCTTCCAGTCACCCGAGACGCTGTCAGTCTGGGCGCTGCCCGGTTTCATCCGGCTGCTGGACGGCGCCGGGTTCAGCTCGGTGCGCCACCGGCTGCACTTCCAGTCGCTGCTCGCCCTGCCGTTACTCTGCGGCACGATGGCGCTGGTTGCCGCCGGCTTCTCCATGCGCCAGACACGCAGGGGGGGCGTGGCCCGCATGGTGGGGTCCGGGGTTGCAGCGGGGTTCGTGTTGTTCACGGTGAGCAAGGTGGCCGAGGAGTTCGGCCAGAGCGGCGCGCTGCCGGCGGTGCTGGCGGCCTGGGCGCCGGCGGCGGCGGGGATGCTTCTTGCGGTGTCCCTGCTGCTGCATCTTGAGGATGGCTAGGGTGAAGGAAGCAAGGCCTTCTTTTTTGCGGAAAAGAAGCAAAAAACTTTTGTTCCCCGGTCTGCACCAGGTTACGCGCAAATCTTGCCGGAGCGGCAGCCTGCAGGACCGGACTGCGCCTGTGTGCCAGCGCGGGAACAAGAGTTTTTCGCTTCTGTTTTGCGAAAAAGCAGGCCTTGCTGTCTTGCTTGCCTTTCTGGCCACCACCGCCAGCGCCCAGCTCTACCGCCCGCCCGTTCAGCATTTCCCCACCCTGAACATGAACGCGCAGCCGCTCTCCGGCAACGCGCCCGTCACTTTCCAGGCGGACAGCGTCACCTACGACAAGACGAACGGGCTGGTGACCGCGGACGGGCACGTTCAGGCCTGGCAGAACGACCACGTCCTGATGGCCGACCGCCTCACCTTCGACCGCAACACCAACGTGGCCGCCGCCTACGGCCACGTGGTGATCGTGGAGCCGGACGGGCAGGTGCTGTTCGCCAACTATGCGGAGCTGAGCCAGGGGATGCGCAACGGCGTGCTGACCGCGATGCGCGCGGTGATGACGGAGAACGCCAAGATGGCGGCCAACGGCGCCAGGCGCACCGAAGGCAAGCTGAACGTCATGAGCCGCGGCGTGTATTCCACTTGCGACGTGTGCGCGAAGCATCCGGACACCGCGCCGATCTGGGAGATACGCGCCTTCCAGGTCACCCAGGACCTCGAACACAAGCGCATCGAGTACAAGGATGCCTACCTGGACGTCTACGGGCTGCCTGTCCTGTACTTGCCGTATTTCTCGATGTCGGACCCTTCGGTGAAGCGGCAGAGCGGGCTGCTCGCACCCAGCATAGGCGCCAGCGACCATTACCTCGGCACCTTCATACGCCAGCCCTATTTCCTGGTGCTCGACGACCAGTCAGACGTGACTCTGACCGGCACCCTGGGCACCGATCAGGGGCCGCAACTGGAGGCGCTGTACAACCGGGCGCTGAACAACGGCGTGCTGCGGCTGGACGGCGCGATCGCGCGCGACGAGGGGACCACCGCCGGCTACTTCTTCGGCCACGGGCTGTTCGACTGGAACGACACCTGGCGTTACGGCTTCGACATCAACCTGGCCAGTTCCACCGCGTATCTGCGCGACTTCCAGGTGCCTGGCTACGGCAACAACCTGCTGAGCAGCCAGCTCTACATCGAGGGGTTCGGCGTAGGCTCCTACGCCAAGCTGGACGTGCGCAGCTACCAGGGCCTGAACGCCACCATAAAACAGAGCCTGCTGCCGTATGTCCTGCCGCGTTACCAGTACAGCTATTCCGGCGAGCCCGATGCGCTCGGCGGCCGGCTGAGCTTCGACACGATGGAGTGGAACCTGCTGCGCGACGAGGGCAGCAACGACCAGCAACTGGCCGCCAGACTGCAATGGGACAGGCCGTTTTCCGGCCGTCTGGGCGAGCAGTGGCTGTTCACCGCGCAGGCCGAAGGGGCGATCTATAACGGCAACGTCCTGAACGGTCAGCCGAACTACCAGGACACCGACGTGGCGACAGGCGTGCACGGTCAGGGCCAGGTGGCGCTGCGCCTGAACTGGCCGTTCGTGCGCGCCACCGACGGCGGCGGCAACGAGGTGGTCGAGCCGGTCATACAGGTGATCGCCGCCCCGCAGAGCGGCAACAACCCGCGCGACAACATACCCAACGAGGATTCGCTCGATTACGAATTCACCGACGCCACGCTGTTCAGCCTGAACCGCTTCGGCGGCTACGACCGCTACGACGGCGGCGTGCGGGTGAACGCGGCTTTGCGCGCCGAATGGAACATGGCCGGCGGCCAGAAGCTGGAAGGCCTGGTCGGCGCCTCCTACCAGGCGCATATCGACCATGACCTCTATCCGCAGTTCCAGCCCTATAACGGCTTCGAGACCGGCAAGCACCTGTCCGACGTCGTGGGCCGGATCAGCTACGTCCCCAACGCGCTCGTCGACTTCACCGGCCGCACGCGGGTGGACCACGACAACGGCGACATACGTTTCGTGGACGCCATCACGCGTTTCGGCGTGCCCGTCGCGCGGTTCGATTTTGGCTACATCTACAGCGCCAACAATCCGTACCTGCTCTACAACAGCAATTTCCACCTTGGCGACACAGTCTCCTATCTCACCACCCCTGTGCTGATTCGCGGGTTTCCTGCCGATTACACGATACCCAGGCAGGAGGTCACCGCCGGGTTCAGCTCGCATTTCAGCCAGTACACGTTAAAGCTGGACGCCAGGCGGGATCTGCAGACCGGCCAGCTCGTCTCTGCCGGCGGTGACGTGCGATGGGAGAACGAGTGCGTGATCTTCGACGTGTTCGCAAACCGGCGTTTCACCTCGATCGCCGGCGACAACGGCGACACCACCGTGGTGTTCACCATCACGCTCAAATCCATAGGCGGCTTCGGCGTCAACGGCTGAGATGGCTGTGAACACCCGGCATGGCGGCCGTCTGACGCGCGCGCTCCGCTCCGGCGCTGCAAGCACGCGCCAGCTGACTCGCCGTGCCGGGGCCTAAAAGCCATTTCCGCTTCGGACCCGAGGCTGAACCACCACGCGCCTTGAGGAACAAAAGTTTTTTGCTTCTTTTTTTCAAAAAAGAAGCGCTTCCTTTCCGCCGTTTTTTGACCGTCCGAAAGGTCACACACCCATATGCGCCCGCTTCTGATCACCCTCTGCCTTGCCGCTGCCCTGCCCGCGTACGCCGCCTCCAAGGCGGTGCCGCCACCGCCGAAGCCGGCGGCAGCGCCGCCGTCCGCCCCCGCCGAACCGGCGGACGGCATCATCGCCGTGGTCAATGGCGACGTGATAACCAGGGCGGACGTGGACAACAGGGCCAGGCTGTTCGCGCTGACCACCGGCCAGCCGATCGCGCCGGAGACGCTGAAGCTGCTGCGGCCGCAGATCACCCGCCAGCTGATCGACGACCGGCTGGAGATGCAGGAGATCCAGCATCGCAAGATCGCGGTGACCGACGCCGAGGTGGCCAAGGCGATCGGCGAGATCGAGCAGCGCAACCACCTGCCCAGCGGCGGCTTGCAGGACAAGCTCTCCGGCCAGGGCGTTTCGCGCTCCACCCTGATCGCCCAGATACGCACGCAGCTCGGCTGGACGCGCGTGTTGCGGCAGGAGATCTCCGAGCGCGGCCGTATCTCGCCAGGCGAGATCACCGTGCAGGAGAAGCTGTTCCACGACGACCAGGGCAAGCCGCAATACAAGCTGGCCGACATCTTCGTGGCGGCCGAGGACCCCGCTCACCTGAACGACGCGCGAAAGTTCGCCGACACGGTGATCCAGCAGCTGCACGCCGGCGCCCCTTTCGGCATCGTGGCCGCCGAGTTCAGCCAGAGTCAGACCGCGCTGGAAGGCGGCGAGCTGGGCTGGAAGCGGCCGGACCAGCTCGACCCGGCGGTGGCCAGGCTGGTCTCCGAAATGCCGGTGGGCGCGGTCAGCAACCCGGTGCGCGTGGCCGGCGGGTTCGACGTGGTGACGCTGCAGGAGAAGCGCCTCGTCGGCACCGACCTTGCCAACGTCCTCACGCTCCGCCAGGCCTTCTACCCGTTCGCCACGGCGCTGGACCCGCAGAACCCCACGCCCGAGCAGCGGAAGGCTCTGCTGGACGGCCAGGCTACCTCCAAGAACGCGCATAGCTGCGACGACATCGAGACCGCGAACAAGGCGGCCGGCGGCCATCGCCCCGCCGACCCCGGCGCGGTCCGGCTGGAACGGCTCAGCGGGCCGATGCAGTCACTTTTAGGGGGGCTGGCGCCCGGGCAGGCCAGCAAGGCGCTGGTGACCAATGACGGCATACTGGTGGTCATGGTGTGCAAGCGCGAGCAGAGGAACATGGCGGCGATGGGGCGCGACGACATCGCCAACCAGCTGCTTGAAGAGCGGGTGGAGCTGTCCTCGCGGCAGTTGCAGCAGGACCTCAAGCGTCGCGCCTTGATCGATCAGCGGACGTAAGGCAGCGCCAAACGTCGGTCGGCGTCTGGCGCGTATAGCGGAGACGCTCGCACGGCTCACGCTATCGTGCTACGCCTGCGCCGATGTCCTACGCAACCAACTTCGGAGTCGTTCCGCAGCCGGTCTATGCCGGGTCCGGCGCGCGCCTCGCGGCGGCTGCGATCGACGGCGCCATCGTTTTCTACGCCGTGAAGACGGCGCTCGGCGGCTGCGACGCGTTGTGCGCGCTGAACGGCCTGCCGGACACGCACGCCCTGGCGACGTTCGCGGATTTTGCCCGCCCGGCTGCGTTGCTGGCGTATTGCATCGCTTTCGAGGGCGGCGTGGGAGCCACAATCGGCAAGATGATGATGCAGCTCCGCGTGCACGGCGCGGACGGCCAGCCTCTGGGTTTCGGCCGTGCGGCGGGGCGCAACATCGCCAAGGCGGCGTCGCTGGCAACACTCGGACTCGGGTTCATACCCTGCATGTTTGCGGGCAGGCGCCAGGCGCTGCACGACCTGATGGCCGCCTCCGTGGTGGTGCGCGCCTAGGCACGCCTCAGCTGCGGCGGGAGGATGACCTGGGCTTGGTGCCGAGGCCGATCTTCTTGGCCAGGCTGGAACGGTGGCTCGCGTAATTCGGCGCCACCATCGGATACTCCGCAGCCAACCCCCAGCGCTCCCGGTACTGGTCCGGCGTGAGGTTGTACGCCGTCTTGAGGTGCCGCTTCAGCATCTTCAGTTTCTTGCCGTCTTCAAGGCACACGATGTAGTCCGGAAAAACGGACTTCTTCACCGGCACGAAAGGCTGGCGGCGCTCCTGCGCCGGCGCCGGTGCCTGCACCGCCTGCGGTGCGTCCGCACTCATCCCCGAGAGTGTGCGGAACACGTCATGGATCAGTCCGGGCAGCTGGGCCGTTTCCACGGCGTTGTTCGACAGGTGGGCGCTCACGATCTTGGCCGTCAGCTCGAGCATCTCCAGGGACACAGGCGCTTCGGCCATCAACTCATCCTCGTTACACAGGAGCGGAATGCCCTATACGGACGGACATGAGACCGCCGCAAGCGCCTGCAACCGATAACGCCACGGCGGGCCTGAAATACGCGCGCCTTGCCGCGGACCTGGAGATCGACGTCGCGTCCGAGATCTGCCCGATGACCTACGTGCGCACCCGGCTGGCGCTGGACCGCCTGCAGGCCGGACAGGTGCTCGGCGTGATGCTGCGCGGCGAGGAGGCGGCGCGCAGCGTGCCGGAGACGGCGCGTTTGCAGGGGCATGAGGTGCTGGAGGAGGCGGCTGGTGAGGATGGCCTCGTGCGTGTGGTGATCAGGAAGGGGAAGTAAGCGAGCAGTCCTTTTTTGAAAAAAAGGACCAAAAAACTTTTGTTCCCTGTCGGCGTGTTTCAGCTCGCGCCGACGGGAAATAAAAGTTTTTTGCTTAAAAAAGAACGCTT
>CAHJWU010000109.1 GCA_903643085.1 Rhodospirillales bacterium | reverse complement strand
GACTTCGTAGAAGAAAGCAAGGCCTTCTTTTTTGAAAAAAAGAAGCAAAAAACTTTTGCTTGCCCGCATTTTTGGCGCGCGTGTTTGTCTGGGTTAATCCGACTGCTGCAAGTGCGGGGGGAACAAAAGTTTTTTGGTCCTTCTTTTCAAAAAAGGACTGCTTTCTTTCTGAACAGGACAGCGTCGGTTCCGTTCGGTGCAGGGAGACGGACGCCAAGCCTT
Source organism: Rhodospirillales bacterium (assembly GCA_903643085.1). Taxonomy (GTDB): domain Bacteria; phylum Pseudomonadota; class Alphaproteobacteria; order Acetobacterales; family Acetobacteraceae; genus BOG-908. The sequence continues at coordinate 9,159 of CAHJWU010000109.1, read as the reverse complement.
AGTTCGGAGCGTCCTGGTTCTGTGCAGGTTCCGCTGAGCCGGGGGCGGGTTGGCCGGAGGACACTTTGCCGGGGGTGCTCTGGGGGCAGAAGCGGTAGTCCAGGCCGCCGTGATAGCCAGAGCCGGTGACGCGGCTTTCAACGCAGCCTTCAGGGCCGGGCATGGTCGGCTTCTCCGGCATCTGGTCCGCTTTGAGAATCCATTTCTGTTCGGTGTAGCCGATGGAATCTTCGTTGCGTACCTGGCACCAGCCGTTCTGGCAGGACAGCACGTCGATCATTTTGCCGCGGCCGAACTCGTCCAGCACCGTGTAATTGCGGCCTGGTCCGGCGCGGTAGAAGGTGGGCCAGCTGACTTGCCCGGTCCACGCCTGTGCGGAGCTGCACCAGGCGGCCAGCGTGAGGGCGGCGACGACGCATCTGGCCTGCCTGCGGGTCCGCATCGTGCACTCCAATTGTCAGCTTTAGTTGATAGTAAGGCTGTCAACTTCGATTGACAAGATGTGGGGTGCGGCAGATGTTTGCAGGCGCGGCAAGGAGCGCGGCTGATGTCGATGATGTCGTTTGAGCAGAAGTATCGCGTTCGCGGCGGCACGCTCGCGGGTGGCGACACCTTCGATTTCTGGCTGGGTCCGTTCTATGTCGGGCTGTTCGGGGTGACCGGCGCGATCTCGTCTCTGCTCGGCACGCTGCTGATCATCTATGGTGCGTCGATCGGGCCAAGCTGGGCGTTGTTCAAGATTTCGATAAACCCGCCGCCCATCAGCTACGGTCTCGGATTCGCGCCGATGCGCGAGGGCGGGTTGTGGCAGTGGATCACGTTGTGTGCGCTTGTGGCCTTCGTGTCCTGGGCGCTGCGCGAGGTGGAGATATGCCGCAAGCTCGGCATGGATCTGCACATACCGCTCGGGTTCGGTGCTGCGATCATCGCGTATTTCACCCTGGTTGTGGTGCGGCCGGTGCTGCTCGGCGCCTGGGGTTACGGGTTTCCCTACGGCATCATGAGCCACCTCGATTGGGTGTCGAACACCGGCTACCAGTACCTGCATTTCCACTACAATCCGGCGCACATGATCGCGGTGACATGCTTCTTCACCACGACGTTCCTGCTGGCGATGCATGCGGGCGAGGTGCTGTCGATCGCGCACCCGCAGAAGGGCCAGCCGGTGCGCTACGAGGAGCAGGAGAGCATCTATTTCCGCGAGACCATCGTGTATTCGATCGGTTCGCTCGGCATACACCGGCTCGGCTATTTCCTGGCGCTCAACGCGGGGATCTGGAGCGCCATCTGCATCGTGATCTCGGGGCCGTTCTGGTCGCGCGGCTGGCCGTACTGGTTCGACTGGTTCCTCAACATCCCCATCTGGGGTCCGAGCGGGTTTCACTGACATGGCACGGTTTCACACGCTGTATACCAGCATCGAAGTCGCGGCCCCGTTCGAGATGCCGCCGCTGCCGCCGCTCTCGCGTCCGGGCGGCCATGTCCTGCTCGGACCGCGCCATTCGGTCTGGCTCGGCCGGCTGGGCGAGACGCAGCTCGGGCCCACGCATATGGGCATACTGGCGATAGTCTCGCTCCTGTGCGGGTTCATCGCGATCGAGATCATCGGGCTGAACATGTGGGCCTCGGTCGACTGGAACCTGCTGCGCTTCATCAAGATGCTGCCATTCCTGGCGCTCGAGCCGCCTTCGGCCAAGCAGGGTTTGTCCATACTGCCGCCGCTGCATGACGGCGGCTGGTGGCTGCTGGCCGGTTTCTTCCTGACCGCGTCCATATTGTTGTGGTGGGCGCGGATGTACAGCCGGGCGGTGGCGCTCGGCATGGGCACGCATGTGGCGTGGGCGTTCGCGTCCGCGATCTGGCTCTATCTTGTGCTGGGCTTCTTCCGGCCGATCCTGGTGGGGAGCTGGTCCGAGGCGGTGCCGTTCGGGATCGTGCCGCACCTCAACTGGACGGCCACGTTTTCGGTGCGTTACGGCAATCTGTTCTACAACCCGTTCCACATGCTGTCGATCGTGTTCCTGTACGGCTCGACTATGCTGTTCACCATGCATGCCGGGACGATACTTTCCACCCAGCGCTACGGTTCGGAACGCGAGACGCGCGAGATCGTCGATCCCGGCAGCGCCAGCGAGCGCGGATCGCTGTTCTGGCGCTGGACGATGGGGTTCAACGCGAATTTCGACTCGATACACAAATGGGCGTACTGGTTCGCGCTGCTCACCACGCTGACCGGCGGGATAGGCATCCTGATGACCGGCACGGTGGTGGACAACTGGTATCTGTGGGGCGTGGAGCACGGCATCGCCGCCGATTACACGCCGCTGCAGCAGATCCCGGCCCACGTGCCGCCGGGCGCGCTGGACGTGAAGGCACCGCATCTGGGCGGGGTCACGGCTTCGGGAGACACCGTGCCATGAGGTCGCTGACGGCCATCGCCGGCGCGGGCCTGCTGGCCGCAGCGGCGTTCGTGCTGTTCGTTCCGGTGTGGAACACGCCGCCTGTCACCTCGGAGGAGGTGGCGTTCCCGGTGAACACGCAGTTCGTTCCGGTGGCGACGCGCTACGCGCTGAACAAGCCGCCGCCGCCGCTGCCCGCGGCGGCGCAGGGCGGGCCGGCGGCCACGGCGGTGTACAAGAACGTACGCGTGCTCACCGATGTGAGTGCGGCGGAGTTCATGCGGCTGCAATATGCGATCACCGCCTGGGTCTCGCCCAAGCAGGGCTGCGCGTTCTGCCACGAGGGCACCAACTGGGCGTCCGACGCCAAGCCGCAAAAGGCGGTGACGCGGATCATGCTGCAGATGACGCGGCACCTGAACGCCGACTGGTCCAACCACGTGGCTCCTGCCGGGATGACCTGCTACACCTGCCACCGCGGGCAGCCGGTGCCCGGGCAGAGCTGGTTTCCCGATGCGCCAGAGCCTGGGCATATGATGGCAGGCGACGAGGACAACTGGCAGGAATCCGGCGACACGGTACGCAAGTTCTTCCCCGATGACGGATTCGCCGAGTATTTCCTCGACGACCAGCCGATCGCGGTGATCTCGACGGCTTCGATACATAACGGCACGATCGGTTCCTGGCCCGAGGCCAACCGCATCTACGAGATGATGATGCAGATGTCCGACGGAATCGGGGTCAATTGCGGCTACTGCCACCAGTCCCGCGCGTTCCAGGACTGGAACCAGAGTTCGCCGTATCGCTGGAACAGCTGGTGGGCGATCAGGATGACCCGGGACCTGAACCGCCACTTCCTGCTGCCGATCGCCGACATCCTGCCGCAGAGCCGCACGCTGGAGCACGAGAACCGTATCCCGGTGATACCGGCGCGCATGTCCGGGCCGCAGACGGGCGAGGGTCTGGTGGTCTGCGCCACCTGCCATTTCGGCCTGCCGCAGCCGCTGAACGGCGCCAACATGCTGAAGGATTATCCGGGGCTGTCGCGGGCGGACGCGCCACAGATTGATCCGAACGGGCATCCCGACGTCGCCGCACCCCCACCACGCTGAGGAGAGCATCATGCGCTACGGCGTTTTCGGCCAGATCAGCAACCAGCTCGACATACCGACGCTCGCGTTCTGGGTGTTCGCGCTGTTCTTCGTGGGCCTGGTGGGCTGGCTGCAACGGGAGAGCAAGCGGGAGGGCTACCCGCTCAGGGCGTCGCCCTTCAACACCGAGCTGATCGAGGGCTTTCCGCCGCAGCCGGTGGGCACGCTCACCTACAGGCTAAACGAGGGCGGCACGACGGAGGCGCCGCATTTCTACAAGCAGGCGCCCACGCGCGCCCGGCCGCTGCACCGGTTCGACGGGACGCCGTTCTACCCGCTTGGCAACCCGCTGCTGGCGGGGATCGGGCCGGGATCGTGGGTTATGCGCAAGGAGGGGGTCGCGCTGACGGAGAGGGGCGAGAAGCTGCTGGAGCCGTTGCGGGTGATGGAAGGCTGGTCGATCCTGAGGCAGGATGCCGATCCGCGCGGGATGGCGGTGTTCGACTGGCGGTGGAACGCGGTGGGCCACGTGGCCGATCTGTGGATCGACCGCGGGATCAAGATCATACGCATGCTGGAAGTCGAGCTGCACGGCGGCGCGGGGCGCGTGCTGGTGCCGCTGCTGCACACCGAAATCAGGGAGAAGCAGCGCAAGGTGCGGGTGACCTCGCTCTGGGCGCACCAGTTCGCCGACGTGCCGATGCCCGCCAGCCCGGACGAGATCACCGCGCCGGAGGAGGAGCGGTTGAACGCCTATTATTCGGCCGGCTTCTTCTACCGCGCCGATCCGATGACGTTCCCGCAGACGGAGAGCACGTCATGACCGGCCTGTTATCCGGCGAGAGGCTGCTCTGGCAGGGCCGCCCCGACTGGCGCGCGGTGGCGCGCGACGTGCTGCACATACGATTTCTGGCGGCCTATTTCGCGCTCATGCTGATCTGGGAGTTCGCCGCCGACCGGGCGGACGGGTGGAGCCCGCTCAACACGCTGTGGCGCGGCACGGGGCTGTTCGTGACGGGCCTGGTCATGCTGTCGGCCTGCGCCGGTTACGCCTGGGCGATCGCGCGCACCACGCGCTACACGCTGACCACCGAACGGTGCATCCTGACATACGGCCTGGCGCTGAGCTCGACGCTGTCCGTGCCGCTGCGGCGCGTGGCGTCGGTGGCGGTGGATGCGCGCCATGACGGGAAGGGCGACATCCTGCTGACGCCCAAGCCAGGTCCCCGGCTGCGCTACCTGAAATTGTGGCCGCATGCCCGGCCGTGGCGCTGGAGCAGCGCCGAGCCGATGCTGCGCGGCGTGCCGGACGTTGTCGAACTGGCGGCGGCGATCAGCCGGGCGGCGAAGGATTGCGCACCCGGTGTCCTGCATGCGCCGCCGGCGGGGTACGCGCTACCGGCGGGGCGGGCGCGGCCGGCGGCGACCCTGCCGGAGGCTACCTGGTCGGCGGCGGGGGACTGAGGTCCAGCAGGCTGGCGAAGGCGGCCTCGTTGGTGTGGCCGAACGCCTCAAGCTCGATCAGCCGGCCGGTGGCACTGTCGTCGACGGTCAGGCGGCCGTCCGACCAGCGGGTCAGGTGGAACGGGATGGCGGGCGAGCCCTCGCCTTCGCGCCGGCGCTCGCGCACCAGGCCGGTGAGCAGGACGCGCAAAAAGGCGTTCGTCTTGGGCTGCAGGGTGGTCACGCGCCGTCCCGTGCCGGCCTGGGTCACGGCGATGCTGCCGTCCGGGTTGTCCCGCATCAGCAGGTCCGCGGTGCGGACCGGGGTGGCGAGCGGCTGCGCGCCGCCATGCGGCTCGTAACGCTGGAGGAAGGCGATCACGACCATGACACCGAGCAGGATTGCGATGACGATCAGCGGTCGGGAGAGGGGGATCTGGTTGTCGGGCATGGCGGTTTCATCGGCCTGGGCGATTTGTGGAACAGCAAGAAAGGCGTTCTTTTTTGAAAAAAAGAACCAAAAACTTTTGTCTCCGTCGCACGCGCGTCGTGGAGACGTACGCTTCAACATTCCGCGACAGCGCAGATAAAAGTTTTTTGCTTCTTTTTCAAAAAAGAAGGCCTTGCCTAAAACTTCACCCGCACCCCGCCGAAGAACCCGAGCGGTGCCGCCAGACTGAAGCTGCGCGGGTTGCTCGCGTTGGGCGCTTGCGCAAGGAACACCGATTCGGTCGGCGAGAACGTGCCGTACGTGTAGTAGCGGCGGTCGAGCAGGTTCCGCGCGCTGGCGAAGAGTTGGAAGCCGGAGGTCACGTCGTAGGTGCCGTGCAGGTTCAGGACGGTGAAGCCGGGCAGGCGGGGGGTGAGGTTTGCTTCGTCGCCGAACAGGTACTGGCCGGACTGGTATTGGCCGTCGATTCCGGCGTGCCAGGCTTGGGTGAGCGTGGCGTCGATGCCGAACTTGAAGATGCTGCGGGGCACGCCTGGGAGATCGTTGCCTGGGCGGATGGTGAGGTTGCCGAGGGCGTCCTGGGCGGGGTTGCTGCCGCCTGATTCGACGTAGCCGGACCGGTACGTGGCGTCGGTGAAGGTGTAGGAGGCGTAGGCGGAGACGCGGTCCAAGTGGAGGTCGGCGCGGGCGGAAGCGCCCTGGCGCCTGGTCTGGCCGATATTGGCGAAATAGGCGCGGTTGAGTGTGACGCTGTTGATGAAGGCGATGTCGTCATCGGAGTCGGTGCGGAACAGGCTCAGGTCGTAGCCGAGGCGCGCGGCGGGGAGGATGTTCGTGTGGCCGCGCAGGCCGGCTTCTATCGTGTGGGCGATGACCTGTCTGAGGTCGGGGTCGCCCACGAAGAAGTTGGCCAGGCTGCAGGAGTTCTGCGGGCCGGCGCAGGAGAGTTCGGCGGGCGTGGGGGCGCGGTTGGCTTCGGCGTAGCCGGCGTAGGCGGTGAGTGCGGGGGAGAGTTCGTAGGTCAGGCCGGCGGCGGGGTTGAAGCGGGCGTAGGCGTGGCGTCCGGTGAGGTCGCCGCCGCCTTGGTCCGCCAGGTCGGTCTCGGCGAAGTTGAAGCGGCCGGAGATGGTGGCGGCGAGGGCTTGCGTCAGGTTCAGCGTGTCTGACGCGAAGCCGCCGGCGTAGCTGTCGGTGATGGCGACGCGTACGGGGACGTTGTTGCCTGGCTCGTCGATGACCACGCCTGGGCCGGTGTAGACGCGGGTGAGCGGGGTGAGGCCGCCGATGAAGGCGGTGGCGGAGAACTCGGTCTGCGCGCCGTCGAAGGAGGCGCCGGCGACGAGGTGGTTTTTAAAGCCGTAGAGGTCGCCGGTGTCGGTGAGCTGGGCGGCGGCGCCGTAGGCGTTGGTGTTGGTGGTGTTGACGTCGAGCTCGCTGTAGGGGGCGGCGGTGCCGAGGAAGACGGGGATGGGGGCGCCGTTGCGGGTGGTGCTGGGCTGGCCGGGGCCTTGGCAGAGCAGGAGGCTGGCGTCGCCGCAGGGTTCGTCGTTGGCCGAGTTGCCGTTCACCACGCGCTGCTGGAAGTAGTCGTAATAGGCTTGCGCCTGGACGCTGAGCACGTCGCTGAGATCGATGTTGGTGCGGAAGGCGGCCTGTATGGTGCGGTTGCCTATGCCGTTCGGGGCGGTGAACTGGGCGCGCGAGTCGGCGGCCAGGAGTTCGGTGGGCGCGGTGCCTGGGCCGTTGATCACCGCGTTGGCGGCGCTGAGGTCGAGATGCATTTCGGCGCCGTCGCGCCTGCGGCCGTAATCGGCGAAGATGTTCTGTATGTCGGTGGATTGCAGGTCTCGCCAGCCGTCCTGGTGGATGACGCTGCCGGCGACGTAGAGCGCCTGGTTGCCGCTTTGGACGCCGTATTCGATGTCGCCCTGGACGGTGCCGAAGGCGCCGCCGGAGAGGTCCGCCTGGCCGCCCTGGGTGGAAAAGCCGTCCTTCAGGGCGATGTTGAAGGAGCCGCCGAGCGCGTTGAGGCCGAACAGGGGGTTGGAGCCTTCGACGTTGATCTTGCTGATGGCGACGTCCGGGATCAGGTCCCAGTTCACCGTGTCGCCGAAGGGCTGGTTGAAGCGTATGCCGTTGAGGTAGACGGCGACGCCCTGGGAGGTGCCTTGCAGGGGCGAGACTTCGAAGCCGTTGTAGAACAGCGAGGGCTGGTAGGGATTGCCGGATGCGCTGTCCAGGTTGACGCCGGCGACCTGTGTGTTGAGCGCCTGCAGGACGTTCGGGGCGCCTTCGCGGGCGATGCCGGCGCTGCCCAGCACCTGGGTGTCCACGGGTATGGCGTTGCGGTCCACGCCGCTGCCCAGCAACGGGCTGGCGCCGATCACGGTGATCTGCTCGACCTGGCTGGAGCTGGCGGGGGCGGTTTGCGCGCAGGCGTGGTGGGCCAGACATGCCGGAAGGACGGCGGCGGCGAGCAATCCAGGTCGATGGCGAACCGGCATCCGTGTGTCCCGCCTGTCTGTCTGCCGGGAACCGTATGCACGCGATGGCGCCGGCGTGACGAGGGCGATGTTTGCGGGTGGTAGGAAAGCAAGGCCTTCTTTTTTGGAAAAAAGAAGCAAAAAACTTTTGCTCCGCTGTCGCGGGCTGTCCGGGCGGGCGACGTTTTGCCTACCTTAGCGAGTTGCCCGTGTTGCCGGGCGCGTTGGCGCCGGTGGCGGAGCCCAGGCCGCCCGGCAGGCCGGCGGGGGTGAACTTGCCTACGTTGCCGAAGAGCTGCTGGACGAACGAGGCCTCGCTGCCAGGCGAGGGGGTGGCGCCGGCGGCCATGTCGACCGGCTTGCCTTCGGCTTTGTCCAGCTGGCGTATGCCGCGCAGGGTGCCTGACTGGTCGAAGTTCAGGACGACGACGTTCTGCTTGTGTATGCCGGGGGTGCGGCCGATGCGGGTACTGGTGACCTGGCTTATGTAGATCCAGGTGTCGTCGTCGAAGGTGGCATGCGCGGTGGGAGAGCCGATCAGGGCCACCGCGTCCGCACGGCTGGAGGTGCCGGGGATCAGTTCGCGCAGGGCGTCCTGGTCCACGAGGGAGCCGCGCTGGCGCAGCGTGGGGTCGAAGAGGTGGATGACTCCGCAGGCGCCGGCGGGCGCGGCCAGGCTCAGGGCCAGGGTCAGTCTGACGGCGGCACGCGGCAGGGAGGGGAGGCGCACTATGTGTCTGGTCCTCGGTGTGTGGGGTGCGTGTCACGCCGGGGCGGCCGGTGTCAATCTTCGGGCAGGGCGGGGAGGGACGGCCTGCTTGCCTGAGAGGAGCGGTGTCTTGCTGCTTCGACGTCGCGGCGTTTCGGAAGGCGCCCGACTGGCCTGGAAGCGAAGGAATAAGAGTTTTTTGGTTCTTTTTTGCAAAAAAGGACTGCTTGCCTGGTCTTGCCCGCCCGCCGTTCCGTCGCCCTGGGTTGAGATCGGCGGCGTCGCCTACACGTGAGGCGGCTGATGGTTTCTAGCACGGTGGCCCTGCCTTCATGCCGCTTTTCGGTCTTCTGCCGTCGCGCCGCCACGAGCGGGCGGGGTTTGCCCTCTACACCGCCAGCGTGGCCGCAGCGCGGGACCCGCTGTATTTCGAGCGGCTGGACGTGCCGGACACGCTGGACGGGCGGTTCGACCTGATCGGGCTGTTTGCCGCGCTGCTGATACGGCGGCTGCGGCAGGCGCCGGCCCCGGGGCCGGCGCTGGCGCAGGCGGTGTTCGACGCGATGTTCGCCGACATGGATTT
>CAHJWU010000108.1 GCA_903643085.1 Rhodospirillales bacterium | reverse complement strand
CTATCCGGCGGGTGCGTGGCCCGGGTAGGTCAGCTCACTGCTTGCGGCTTGGGTCGTCGGCCGGGTTGACGTATTGCAGGCCGAAGGGGCCGGTGCCGGAAACCTGGATTGTGGCTGGCTGATCCGTCGTCCAGAGCGAGTGCGGCATGGCTTCGGGAAGGTAGACGAAGCCGCCTGCCGCCAATCTCGTGCCCTGGTCGCGGACCAGGGTTGGGCCATGCTCGTGATAGATCGTGCCAGACAGGATGGTGACGGTTTCCGGCTTGGAATGGGTGTGCGGCCTGATGTCCGTGTGCGCCGGGAAGATGAGGCGGATCACGAAGGGGCCGGGGTTGGCAGGGTCGCCGAGCAGGTTGCTGATCTGGGTGCCCTTGGGAAGCGATGCGGGGGCCGGGGCGTACCGGAAGCCGGTATTGTCCGGCTGGACGATCAAGGTTGTGGCGGCGAAGGCGGAGTGGAGGGTCATCACCGCCAGCAGGGTGACAGTGGCTGGGGTTTTCATGGCGGGGTCCTCTTTCGGACGGATTTTTGAGAGCTTACGGCAGGGCGGATCGGTTTGTGCGTCTCCACAGGTTTAAGTCCCATCGCGTCAGAGGACAACATTCTGGGAGGAGGGATGTCCAGGCCAGGGTCGGGCCGAACAGGTCGGCAGCCCCTACCGGCTGCGTATCGACTAGTCTCAAGCACCAAGGGCTAGCCGGAAAGGCTGCGAAACCCTACTGCCGCTGGCTATGCAATAGCCGCGAGCCGGCTCGGAGCACGAGCGGTGCTGATGGCTTTCGCGCCTGCTGCGCGGGCGAGGACCGTGGTGGACGTCAGCACGGACAGTTCTGCCTCGGCCTCTCGTCGGCGACCTCTTGTTTCGCTAATTACCGCAAGCGCGCTGCTCAGACCGGGCAATCCGGCAGACTGCTCCAACCGTGCCAGCGACGAGAACGCATGTGATTGCCAGGTCACCCTCAACGCCCAATCCGGCAGGCACCTCAAAGCTGGTGCCGGCGCGCGGAATTGAACCGCGGACCTACTGATTACGAATCAGTTGCTCTACCCCTGAGCTACGCCGGCTGCGCGACAGCGTTCTACAGGAGGGGATTGGGCGGAGCAACGGGGGTGTTCGGAACCTCAGCCCGGGGTCTGGGGCAAAGGCCCAGCGGGGTCCAGAGGCAGAGCCCCTGGCCTTGCCTATATCTTGCCGTCAAGCAGCAGGATTAACCTGCGCCTGCGCCGCGCGGGGAGCGGGTTTCTTTATGGCGGACAGCAAAGCTCGCACCTCCGCCCGCGCCGCGATGTGGCTCATGCCGAGCTGGATCTGCAGGCCGGCCTCGCGGACGTCCATCAGGGTCAGCCCTTGCAGATACAGCTCGCGGTAGATGACCCGCTCCCCGAAGCCCTTCACCGTGCGGAAGCCGATGCGCTTGGCCAGCGTCTCCAGCGTGGTCCCCACGTCGCGCTTGTTGCGCATTTCCGTGCTGCCCATGCGGTTGCGCATGACGATCCAGTCGATCCGCGTGCGGTCGCGGGCGAAGCGGCGTTTGCGGGCTTCCCAGACCATCTCGCTGTAGGTGCTGGGGCTGATGACGGCGTGGTTGTCCGGGTCCACGCGGGCGAGCATGGCAAAATCGACGAAGCTGTCGTTGATCGGGGTGATCAGCGTGTCCGCGCTGGCGTGGGCCAGGCGGGCCAGGTTGGTGTCCGCCCCTGGACAGTCGATGACGATCACCTCGCAGGCGGCGGACAAGGTGGCGATTGCGGCTTCGAACTGGGCGCGCTCCTCGGCTTCAGCGTCGGCGCGGCTGTCCAGCTCGCTGCGGAACACGCTGGCGGCCTGCGGGACGGGAAGCTCCACGCCGTGGCGCTGCGCGTAAGCATGGCGGGAGGCAAGATAGCCGGACAGCGTGCCCTGGCGTGCGTCGAGATCTATGGTGCCGACCTGGTAGCCGTCGCGCAGCAGGCCGACCACGAGGTGCATGGCGGTGGTGGACTTGCCGGAGCCGCCTTTCTCGTTGCCCAGGACGATGAGGTGGGCGCGGTGGGCGATGCTGATGGTGGACAACGGAGACCTCTGGCGGGGCGCTGCGGCAGGTGATGCCGTGTTTGGGGCGAGTCCGTCAAAGGAGAAAGGCAAGCGGGCAAAGGAGAAAGGCAAGCGGGCAAAGGAGAAAGGCAAGCGGGGCCGAGGGTATGGTGCGCGGCACGCTGCTGCGTGACGCCGCTGGCGCCTGGCCTCCCCTTGGCGCGCCCGCCCGAAAAGCACATCATCTGGCGCCCACGTTGCAACATCGTGGGAATTGAGGCGTTCCGGAGCCTGAATGACACTGCATTGCGACGACGCCGCCCCGGCCGGGGAGGAGATCTCGGGGGCAATCCTGCGCGAGTGCCAGGATTGCGGGCTGTTCCAGAGGGTGGCGGCCCTGGCCGAGGGGGACGTGGCGCATTGCCGGCGCTGCGGAGCCAACCTGCGCAAGGCGCATCTGAACAGCCTGAACCGCGCGACGTGGTGCTACATCGGGGCGTTTCTGCTGCTCCTGCTGGCGATGCAGCTGCCGTTCCTGGATTTGCGCAGCGTAGGGCGGACGTATCAAGCAACGATATTCACCGGGCCGGCGCAGCTGGAAGGCCACAACATGTGGGAGATCAGCGTGGTGGTGCTGATCACGCTGGTGGCGGTGCCGTGCGTGCAGCTGATGCTGATTTTGTCTGTCCTGCTGGGGTTGCGCATGGCGCGTCCGCCGGCGTTCCTGCCGCGCCTGTTCTCCTGGGTGGCGGGCCTCCGGCCGTGGTCGATGGTCGAGGTGTTCCTGCTGGGCGCGTTCGTGGCCTACACGCGGCTGCAGGCGATAGCGACCGTGGAGGTGGGACCGGCGCTCTACGCGCTTGCCGGCGTGATGCTGTGCATGGTGGCGGCCGACGTGGAGCTGGACCACCAGGATGTGTGGGAGGCGTTTGAGGCGAAGGGGATGAAGGCGCAGGTGCCGCCGCAGCCGCAACACGGCTATATCGGGTGCGATTGCTGCCACCTGGTGGTGCAGGCGCGCGAGCGCAGCCGGTGCCCGCGGTGCCGCAGCCGGCTGCTGCGTCGCAAGCCGTACAGCCTGAACCGGTGCTGGGCGATGGCTGGTGCTGCCGTGTGCTTGTACCTGCCTGCCAACATCTACCCGATCCTGACGCTGATCCGCTTCGGGCAGGGGCAGCCGAGCACCATCATCGGCGGCGTGATCGAGCTGGCACAGGCGCAGATGTGGCCGCTGGCGCTGCTCGTGCTGATGGCGAGCATCGTGGTGCCGCTGTTCAAGCTGGTGGCGCTGTTCACGATGCTGGTGATGACGGGGGACGGCAGCGTGACACGCCTGCGCGACAGGACGCGGCTCTACCGCTTCGTCGACAGCATTGGGCGGTGGTCGATGATAGACGTGTTCATGCTGACGATCCTGGTGGCGCTGGTGCGGCTGGGGTTCGTCGCCACCGTGCTGCCTGGCATCGGCGCGATCGCGTTCGCCGCGGTCGTGGTGCTGACGATGTTCGCCGCGGAGAGTTTCGATCCGCGGCTGATGTGGGATGCGGCGAGCGAGGCCGGGTATGACCTGGAGACGGAGGGCGTGGAGGCCCATCGCGCGCCGGGACCGCGGGCGCAGGCGGGGGTGGCGTGAGCGGTTCGGCGCCGAAGGTGCCCGACGCGGTTCTGCGCCGGCGCCGCCGGTTCTCGCTGATCTGGCTGATCCCGATCCTGGCCGGCGCGATCGCGGTCTATCTGGTGATCACCACGCTGGCGGACCGCGGGCCGCTCATCACGATCAGCTTTAAAACCGGCAGCGGCATCAGCGCGCAGCAGACGCAGGTGACGCACAAGGCGGTGGCGCTGGGGATGGTGGAGGACGTGCAGCTCACCAACGATCTGAAGGCCGTGCACGTGCGCGTCAGGATGAACCGCGAGGGGTCGAAGATACTTACCGATCACGCGCGGTTCTGGGTGGTGAAGCCGCGCCTGTCCTCCGGTGACCTGTCGGGGCTCGAGACGCTGGTCTCCGGCGCCTATATCGAGGTGGATCCGGGGCTGCCTGGCGGCAGGTCGGAGCGCAACTTCGTGGGGCTGGAGGAGCCGCCCGGCATGCGGTCGGACGAGCCGGGCACGAGCTATTCGCTGCGTGCCGTGCGGCTGGGGTCCCTCGGGCCAGGTGCGCCGGTGTTCTACCGCGACGTGACGGTGGGCGAGGTGCTGAGCTACGATCTTGGCGACGGGCTCGGGCCGGTGACGATCAACATCTTCGTGCACCAGCCGTTTGACAAGTTCGTGCACCAGGACACGCATTTCTGGAACGCCTCGGGTGCCTCGCTGAGCCTGGGCGGCTCTGGCGTTCACGTTGAGCTGGAGAGCCTGCAGGCGTTGCTTTCGGGTGGCGTGGCGTTCGAGACGCCACACCAGATAGGCTCGTCGACCAGCTCTGCCCCGCCGGCCGCGGCGAACGCCAAATTCATGCTGTTCGAAGACAAGAGCCAGGCGGATGCGGCGGGCTTCGTACAGAAAATCCCGTTCGTGACGTATTTCACCACGTCGGTTGGCGGGCTTGCGAGAGGATCGCCTGTCAATGTGTTCGGCATCCAGGTGGGCACCGTGGATGACGTGAAGCTGATGCTGGACCAGGAGCACGGCCAGATGCGTGTGCGCGTAAGCTATGACCTGCAGCCGGAGCGGGTGTTTGCCCAGGACACCGCCATACGCGAGGCTGATCCGGCGCGCGTGACGGAAGCGCTGGTAGGTCAGGGGATGCGGGCGGTGCTGGAGAGCAGCAGCTTCATCACCGGGCAGAAACAGATATCGTTGCAGTATGTCCCTGGCGCGTCGCCGGCGCGGATGGGCCACGAGGGCAATGCGCTGGTGATGCCGAGCCAGGGCGGCGGGGTGGACAACATCATGGCCAGCCTGAGCGACATCGCGACCAAGCTGGACAAGATCCCCTTCGAGGACATCGGGCGCAACTTGAATGCCACGCTGGCTTCGGCAAGCCGGGTGATCGGCGGGCCGGAGGCGCACAACGCGCTGACGCGGCTGGGCGAGACGCTGGCGGACGTGCAGCATTTGGTGCGGCGCACCGATCAGGGGCTGGGGCCGATATTGCAGCGGCTGCCGAAAATCAGTGCGGAACTGCAGCAGGCGGTGGAGCGGGCAAACGCGGCACTAGGCGAAGGCGGCTATGGCGGCAATTCCGACTTCCAGCGGGGCGTCTCGCGCGTGCTGGATCAGGTGAACGATGCGGCGCGCAGCCTTCGCCTGCTGGCGGATTTCCTGGACAGGCATCCGGAGGCGCTGCTGCAGGGGCGCTCCGGCAAGGCGGGTGAGCGATGAGGATTGCGCTGTGTGTGGGCCTGCTGCTGGGTGTCGCGGCCTGCAGTTCGCCCGATCCCACCTATTACACCCTGGCTCCCGTGCCAGGCACGGCGCTGCCTGGCGGGTCGGTGAGCGTGGAGGTGCGGCGGCCAGGTCTGGCGGGGTACCTGGACCGGTCTGACATCGTCCTGAAATCGGCATCCTACAAGCTTGCGGTGAACGGCCAGCTGCGCTGGGCGGAGCCGCTGGGCGACATGATCGGGCGGGTGCTGTCCGAGGACCTCTCGCAGCGTCTGCCCGGGAGCAGCGTGTTTTCGGAGTCGGGGGCGATCTCGGCGGCGCCCGGCATGCGCGTAGAGGTGGATGTGCTGCGGTTCGACGCGGATGCGTCAGGTGCGGTGGTGCTGCAGGCGGAGGTGGCGGTGGAGCGCGGGACGACGCACCAGCCGCTGGCGACGCGGCATGCGACGCTCCAGGCGCAGCCTGCCGGGCCAGGAGCCACGGAGCTGGCTGCGAGCTTGAGCGGGCTGCTGGGCGGGCTGGCCGACCAGGTGGCGGGCGATATCAGGAATGCCGGCACAGGATCGGCTGCCGTGGCGGACCTGCGCTGACGTTTGCCTGGGTCGAAAACCGCCCAACCACGTGATCGAACCACGTGACGCCGCTCAGGATACGCGGCCTGCTCGACATCGCCGGCGACGGCGACATGATGTCGGCAAATGCGCGTGTTCACCATCTGCACTCAATGGCGCCCGGCCAGGTGGCGCTGCCCGATCTGGTGGCGGGCGCTGCGTTTCTGACCTACTGGCCGGTGCGCGAGCAGCCTGGCGGGGCATCCTGGCGCGCGCCGTTCTACGAATGCCAGGCGCCCGCGACGTTCGTGCTGCGCGATGCGATGGTGCACGGCCCGGCGGGGATAATCTCGATTGGTGGCGATGTCCTGGCCGAGAGCCTGGCGCACACGCATCCTGCGGCACGCCGCCAGGCGCTCGCCGTAGGAACGCCGGCGATGCGGCACGGCCGGGCAGCGAAGATGCCCGGGACGCACGTGACCATTCTGGCCGGCGGCATAACGAACTACTTCCATTCCGCGATAGAGAGTGCGGCACGTGTCTGCATGATCCCCGATGAAACCCTTGCAGGCGCGTGCTCGATACTGTTTCCCCGCGGCGCCGTGCATCAGCCGGAGCTGCTGGAACGGCTCGGCCTGCCGGCCTCCTTGCGCAGGGTTGCGGTGGACGCTGCGGACAGCTTCCTGGTGGACAGGCTGCTGTTCCCGTGGAGCGTGCATGGCCTGTTTTCCTATCATCCGGTGGTGAACACATTCTTCGACCGGATATCGGCCAGCGTCGCCGGTGGCACGGCGGTGTTTCCGCGGCGCTTCTACGTCGACAGGCGCGACACGGCACAGCGTGTGCTGGAGGCCGAGGACGAGCTGGTGTGCGCCCTGCGTGCGCTCGGCATTCTTCCTGTCCGGCCGGAGACTTTGTCGCTTGCCGACCAGATCAGGCTGTTCCGTGACGCTGAGCTGATCGTGGCGCCGCATGGGGCCGGTTTGACGAATGTCGGGTTTGCGCGGCCGGGATGCCGGGTGCTCGAGTTGCACATGGATGCTTACGTGAACTGGTGTTTTCGCCATCTGGCGGCTTTGCGCAGGGTTGCTTACGATTGCGTTCTTGGCCGTGCGCTCGGGCCTTGGCTGGACCTGTCCTCGGCGGCTGTGCATGGCATGCGCTGGCGTGTTTCGGTCGATCATGTGCTGGCGGCGGTGGCGGCCCTGGAAAGCAGGTAGTCCGGGTGCCGTATTCGGCAGGCTTTAGGGTGAGAGTTGCAGAAGCAGGCAAGGCCTTCTTTTTTGGCAGAAAAGAAGCAAAAAACTTTTGTCTTCCCGTATCAGCTTGCGCATTCGTTCGGAAACACCCGGACGCTGCAAAAGCGGGGAACAAGGTTTTGTCTCTGTCGGCGGTGCGTTGCGCAGACGCGCGCTTCAACGTTCCGCGACAGCGCGGACAAAAGCTTTTTGCTTCTTTTCTTGAAGAAGGCCTTGCTTACTTCCCTTGCACTATCCTCTCCAAAGCAGCGGCAATCTGGAAAAGCCGAGCGTCAGACAAGGAACTTGCCGCCAGAGTAAGCCCGGCCGGCGGCGCGCCCGGTTCGTGACAGGGCAGGCTGATGGCGCAGCCGTCGACGAAGTTTATCTGCGAGGGCAGCCGTAAGATCGCGGCGTTCAGGCGGACGTAATCGGCCTCCGCGTCGAAGGCGGCGATGGGCGGAGGTGCGATCGGCACGGTCGGCATCACCAGCGCGTCGAACGGCGCCATGTCGTCCGCGAAGGCGGCGACCACGCGCGCGCGGGCTTCCACCAGGGCCACGTAGTCCGCGGCCTCCATCCTGGCGCCTGGGAAAATTCGGTTGGCCACCCGCGGGTCATAGAGTGCGGCGTGGTCCGCCAGGAGCGTGCGGTGCCAGGCGTACGATTCCACCACGGCGAAGCCGCCGCGCGCGTGTGCGGCGACCAGCATGTCCAGGCTGGGCAGGTTCTTGTGGACGATGACGACGCCCGCGCGGTCCAGGCGCTGGAGCGCGCGGTCCATGGCGCGCTCGGTCGGCGCGTCCAGGGTGTCGGGGTCGATGTTGGCGGGATAGACGAGGCGCAGGCCGGCGGGCGCGATACGGCGCAGCGACGGGAGCGGGATGCCGGCGAGGATGGCGTCCATCACGGCGCAATCTTCCACCGATCGTGCGAGCGGTCCCACGGAATCCAGCGACGGGGAAAGCGGGATGAGCCCGGTGAGCGGGATGCGCCTGGCTGTGGGCTTGTAGCCGACCACGCCGCAGAAGGCGGCCGGGATTCGGCAGGAGCCGCCGGTGTCCGTGCCTATGGCGGCCAGCGCCATGCCGTCCGAAACGGAGACGGCGGCACCAGACGAGCTGCCGCCGGGAACGCGCCCTGCCCCGTCCGCCAGGCGGCCGTAGGGTGCGCGCGGGGTGCCGTGATGCGGGTTTATGCCGACGCCGCTGAAGGCGAACTCGGTCATGTTGGTGCGGCCGACAGGCACCAGGCCGGCGGCCAGCAGGCGTTGCACCACGGGGGCGTGGGCCTGTGCGGGCGGGGCGTGGGCCAGGACCAGGGAGCCGGCGGGGGTTGGTTCCCCCGCCACGTCCAGCAGGTCCTTCAGGCTGACGGGGATGCCGGCGTATGGGCCTGGGGCGCGGCCGGCCCGGCGCAGGGCGTCCATGGCGTCCGCGCTGGCGCGGGCCTGCGCCGCGTAGACCCTGGTGAAGGTGCGGGCGCCTTCGCCATCCGGGGCTTCTATGGCGGCAAGGCATCGCTCGATCAGGGCGCGGCTGGTGGTCTTGCCGGCTTCCAGGGCGGCTCTGGCTTCTTGCAAGCTTATGTTCCCGGCAGGAGAGGGCGGCGCGTAGCGGAGACGTAAGCTGCAACGTTCCGCAACGGCGCTGATGACAGCTTTTTGCTTCTTTTCTCGAAGAAGACCTTGCTTTTCTCTGGCCTAAACTCCCGACACGGCAGCCGTCAATTCCGCGGCGCCTCGGACGCAGCCTCCTGCCCGTCCTCCCAACTCAGGACCCGGTATTTCCAGGCCGGGCCGCTCAGGGTCCCGTCCAGGCGGAACAGCATACGCCGGGTGAAGGCCGCCCCGTTCGCGCCGGTCGCACGCGCCTCAAGCCGGAGCACCACCGGCCCGCGCGCATCGGCCGGATCGACCGCCAGCCCCCCGTCCCGCTTGGCCCGTGCGATCGCCGCGAGGACGACCGGGCTCGCATATGCCACCCAAGGCCCCTGCTCGAGCGCCAGCGTCAGGTACGGCCAGCTCGCGGCATAGAGCGCGGGGGTCATGCCGATCACCAGCCTCAGCTCGTCGAGCCGCTGGAACTCCTGCCCGGCCGGACCCCAGACCCGCCCGTCTGACCTGTAGCTCGTCATCAGCGGCGTGTCGGTGTCCGCGCCCGCCGGCTGCTGGGACCGCCAGTCTGCGATGCCGTTGGCCACGAGCTGGGCGGCGCCGCGATCCGCACCCACGATCGAGAACAGCGCCGACAGCAAGGCGACCGGGGACTGATTGATGTCCAGCTTGCCGCGCTCGTCGGTCACCGTCACGCGCACGGGCCCGGCCGGCTCGTTTATCACCGCCGTCGTCGCACCTGGCGTCCAGTAATCCCCGCCGCCATCCAGCATGTGCCAGATCGTCTCGTACGCCGCGGCGTC
>CAHJWU010000107.1 GCA_903643085.1 Rhodospirillales bacterium | reverse complement strand
GATCGGCAGCATCCGGCAGCGCCGTCAGCGCGGCATCCGACGCGTCACCTGACGCGTCCTCCGCCTTCGTAATTTCGGCCAGCCCCGCCAGGTCACCTGAACCGGCATCCTTGCCGGCCGGTCCGTCCGACTGCGCATTATCTGGCGGTCGCGTGGCCGGCAGGGCCGGGTCCGTGAGCACCGGTGCGGCGGCGGCAACGGCCGACGCAGCCGCCTTGGCTGTGGTTTTCGTAGCTGGCTTCCTGGTCGGGACAGGTGCCGGGTCCTGCGCCTCGGCGTTGCGTGTGGCCTTGGCCGGCGTCTTCGTAGCAGCAGGTGTTATTGCTTTGTCGGACAGACCAATCGGCTCCTGCAGCAGGCGCGCGAAATCCGTATTGCCGACAGGCGCCAACGCTTTCCTGCCCGCAGCAGGCACGGTCGGCGTGGCGAAGATGGCGGCGGCAGATGGCAAACGAGTTCCTCACGATCAGACAGGCAGCGCGCAGCAGCGCGTGGCGGACGCAGCAGCCTGCAGGCCGCCCGGCCTACGCTGAGCAAATCGCAGGCCACGAGTTTCGCGTGCACAGCAGCCGCCATCTGCCGTAGCCCAGCAGATTACGCCCGGCAGAATCTGCCGCCCGGCAACGCCGCATCTCGAAACATCTGCACTTGCGCACGCAAAAGCAGAAGCTACGGCTTCGTATTACCGCTGTCCGCAGCGGTATCCATCCTGCTGCATCCGGGTTGGCGTGCCGCGCACCGGCTGGCACATTTCATGCTGAGTGCCTGGACGACACTTTGCGGCCGAGGCAATCATGCCTTCCGCAGGCCAGGAGCCACCGAAATGTCCCTGTTCGGCTCGATGAGTACCGCCATCAGCGGCCTGAACGCGCAAGCCGCGGCCTTCAGCAACATCAGCGACAATCTGGCAAACAGCCAGACCGTCGGCTTCAAGTCGGTCGGCACGCATTTCATCGACTACCTCACCGACAGCACGCAATTTCTCAACGAGTCAGGCAGCGTCGCCACCAGGCCGGAATACGAAAACGAATTGCAGGGCACCGTACAGCAGAGTTCGGACCCGCTTTCCATGGCGATCACCGGCCAGGGCTTCTTTTCGGTCTCAGAGGAGGCCGGCGCCACCGCCACCGGCGCGCCGCAATTCTCCGCCCAGCAATATTACACCCGCACCGGCGACTTCACCACGGACAACAACGGCTACCTGGTGAACAGCGCCGGCGAGTACCTCGACGGCTATCCGGTCAACCGCGCAACGGGTGCGGTGGATACCAGCCAGCTCGTGCCCATACAGGTGACGCAGACTCACGTCCCGCCGGTCGCCACAAGCAACGTGGCCATCGTCGCCAACGTGCCGGCGGACCCGACCGCCACCAGCAATCTCACGTCGGAGACAGGCATCTATGACGCCTCCGGCGTCTCCCACCAGTTGCAGACCACCTGGACGCAGAACGCGCCGAACAACTGGACGCTGAGCCTCTCCTCGCCGGACAACGTCGCAGGCGGCGGCACCACAATCGGTTCGGTCGGCGTCACCTTCAACGCCAATGGCACGCTGGCCTCGCTCGGCGGCGCCACCGGCGCGCTCGCCGTCACCGGTTCGGCCAGCGAGGGCGAGGTGCAGATATCGCCAAATTTCGGCAGCGGCGCACAACCAGTCACCATCGATCTCGGCGGCTATAACCAAGCCAACGGCATCACCCAGTTCGCAGCCTCCGACTACCAGGTGACAAACGTTACGCAAAACGGTTCGACTGCCGGCAGCTTCACCAGCATCTCCGCCAATTCGGACGGCAACATCGTCGCCAATTACGACAACGGGCACGCCGTCACCATCGCACAGGTGCCGCTCACCACGTTTGCCAACGCTGATGACCTGCAGCGGCAGAATGGCCAGGCTTTCACCGAAACGGAGAGTTCCGGCGTGGCGCGGGTCGACCAGCTCAACACCAACGGCGCCGGCGGCCTCGTCGTGGGTTCCACGGAGTCGTCGAACGTGGACATCGCGTCGCAGCTCTCGCAGCTGATCGTGGCGCAGCAGGCTTACGGTGCAAACGCAAAGGTCATCACCTCTGCCAACGAGCTGCTTACGACAACCTTGAACATGAAGCAGTAAAATGAAGAACAAGGAAGCAAGCGGTTCCTTCTTGAAAGGAAGAACCGAAGGATTTCTGCTCCCCCGGCTGCGTCGGCAGACGCGGCGCCCGATGCCGTGCGCGCACGGATCCGCAGCGCCAGCAGCAATTTGGTTCTTTGCTTCAGAAAACCACTTGCTGTCTTACCCATCATGAGCGGCTCCCTCTCCAGCGCCCTGGGCATCTCCTCAGGCGGCCTCGCCAACATCTCCGTAGGCCTGGCCGTCCTGTCCCAGAACGTCGCCAACGCCTCCACCCCGCAATACGCGCTGGAGAGCGCCACGCAGACCAGCCTGTCCGCTGACGGCAAGGAGTTCGGCGTACAATCCGGCCTGGTCGTGCGCGCCACCGATCCCGGGTTGCAGAGCCAGGTTGCCGCGCAAACCTCGGCGCTGGCCGCAGACAACGTCACCTCGGCTGCCCTCGCCACGCTGGAGCCGGTGCTCGGCACGGTCGGTGCGGGCACCGACCTGGGCAGCCAGCTCGGCGCCGTGCAGTCTGCCTTCAGCGCGCTGCAGGCCGATCCTGCGGACGCCACGCAGCAGGGCGCTGTCGTTGACGCGGCCGCCAGTCTCGCCACCGGGATAAACACGCTTGCCGGCGCTTACGGCAGCGCCCGCCAGACTGCGCAGGACAGCATCGTGACCGATGTGGGCCAGCTCAACACCGCGCTCTCCACGCTCGGGACGCTCAGCGCGCAAATTGTCAACGACCATGCGCAAGGCCTCAGCACAGCGGATCTGGAGAACCAGCGCGCTCAGGCGGAGGCCACGATCTCCGGCTTGGTCGACACCCGCTTTCTGCCGCAGCAGGACGGCGATGTGACCGTGCTGACGGCAGGCGGCGCGCAGTTGCCCACCGATGGCACGCAGGTCACCGCGTCGTACGCCAGCACCGGTGCCACGGCCTCCTATCCCGGCGGCGGCATCGCCGGCATCATGCTTGGCGGCACGGACATCACCGGCCAGCTTACCGGCGGTTCTATAGGCGCCAACATCACCTTGCGGGACCGGACGCTGCCGACCTACCAGGCCGGCCTCGATGAGTTTGCCAAAACCCTCTCCACCCGCTTCTCCGCCCAGGGCCTGACCCTGTTCACCAACCAAGCGGGCGCCGTGCCCGCCAGCGTCGGGCCCACCGCGCAGGCGGGCTACGTGGGCTATGCCAACACAATACAGGTGAACCCGCTGGTCACCGCCACGCCATCCTTGGTGCGGGACGGCACGCAGGCCATCGCCGGCTCACCGACCGGCGCCAGCGCGTTCACGCCCAACTCCGGCGGTCTCGCCGGCTTCACGACGCTGATTTCGCGCGTGCTGAACTACGCGTTGGGCGCGAACGTGCAGGACGGGGTGCCGCAACTCCCTCTGACCACGACAGGCCTGGGGCCCACCGGCACGCTCTCCACCGGCACCGGCGCGCAGGCCACGCTGACGGGAGCGGCGAACGCGCTGACCGCCGGCCAGGCCGCCGACAGCGCGCACGCCACCACGCAGGCCGGCGACACCCAGGCGGTGCAGACCGCGCTGCAAGGCAAGCTCACCTCGGCCACCGGCGTGGACATGGACACCGAGCTTGGCCAGATGGTGGTGCTGCAAAACGCCTACGGCGCAAACGCAAAAGTCATAACTGCGGTGCAGTCTATGTTCCAGGAACTATTGAACATGGTGGTAAGCACCTAATGAACGGGATCTCGTCCGCCACGGATGTCGGAACGCTGGCGGCGGTGCTCTACAACACCGCCCAGACCAGCGCGCAACTCGGCACGCTCGCCGCGCAGGGCAGCAGCGGGCTCATATCCTCGGATTACGCGGGTCTGGGCAGCGCGGCGGCTGCCGCGCTGGATCTGTCCGGCCAGGTCGCGCTGAACACCGCCTATCAGACCAACGCCGGCCAGGCGGCCACCCAGGCGCAGGTGGCGCAGTCCGCACTCGGCCAGATACAGACGCTCGTCTCCGGTTTCGCCAGCCAGTTACTGGAACCGGCTTCCGCGACCCAGGTCGGTCTTACCGCCTTGGCCACAGGGGCCAGCTTCGCGCTGCAACAGATCGCCAGCCTGTTGAACACGAAGGTCGGCGACAGTTACGTGTTCGCCGGCCAGGACAGCAGCAACCCACCGATCCCCGACCCTGCCACGCTCTCCAAATCCGCCTTCGCCACCGCCATACAGGCGGCGATCGACAACCTGGATACCGCAGGCGCGGCCGCAACCCAATCGCAGGTGCTGACCGCGGCAGGGCCTGGCGCCAGCTCGCCCTTCTCCGCCACGCTGGAGGCCAGCAACCAGCCTGCTTCCGCCGACATAGGGGACGGTCAATCGGTCCAGACAAGCGTGCTGGCCGACCGGAACGCCAACGCGATCTCCACTGGCACGGGCACCTTCAGCACAGGCTCCTACACGCGCGACATACTGGCCTCCCTGGCAACAGTCGCCGCACTCGGCACCGCCACGGCGAGCGATCCGAAGGTCATCTCGCTGCTCAGCCTGACGCAGACCACCTTGAGTAACGCGGACACCGCGCTGAACACCGACATAGGCAGTCTGGGCGCGCGCCAGCAAACCATCACCAGCGCGCAAAGCGAGCTGATGTCTACGGCGACCGCGCTGACCACGCAGCTCGGCAATCTGCAGAACGTAGACGGTGCTGAAGTTGCAACGAAGCTTTCCGCCGCGCAGAACCAGTTGCAGGCGAGCTACAAGATCATCGCGGGTCTGGAGCAGTTGTCGTTGGCAAAATATATATGAAGAGCCAGGCAGTCCTTTTCAAAAAGGTGTCTCCCACATCTGCACCAGCAAGGTTCCGCAGGCATGTCGGGTCGCCGCGGCGTCAGAGAAGCGAAGGTTTGCTTTCTGTTCAAAGTAAGGCCTTGCTTCGTTCGCAACGTTTGCCGTCTTAACCCCGCCTAAACCTCTCAAGCGCAAGCTGACCAGGTCGGCAAAAACGCCGACAGTTCATCCAGAAAGGATAAACCAAGATGTCCAACCTCGTGCTGGAACTGCGCCAAGGGGACATGATGGTGGTAAACGGTGCTGCCATACGTTTCCGCAACCGTACCCGCATCGAACTCACCGCCCATGCGCGGTTCCTGTTCGGCCGGCAGATCATGGCGCCGCAGGATGCGGACACACCGGCGCGCCGCATCTATTTTGCCCTCCAGACCGCCTATATCGGTGACGAAGGAGAGCGTAGCGCCGGCCTGGCTGACGCGATGGGCCTCATAGAGGCCTTCAAGTCAGCAACGACCTCACCGTCTGCAATGGCGTTGCTGGATGGCGCGCTGGCCTGCGCGCGCGCGGATAAATGCTATCATGCGCTCCGTCTGGCCCGCCGGGTGGTTCGTCATGAGGATGCCATTCTGGGCCGGCTCGCCGCGGGGTGATCATAGGTCCCGCCGCGCCGCTAGGCCGCGCGGCGGGACGCAGACGCCATCCCGATCAGGGACACACCGCCGATCACCAGGTCGATGCCGACAAGCATCCCAACCACCCAGAGAAAGCTGCCTGGCAGTCCGGAGACGATCACGCCCGCCAGAATGAAATCCACCAATCCGCTCACGAGCATCCATTCCCACCGCCCCGCCAGTTCCCGCCTGTGGGAGAGCGCGCCTGCGATAGAAAACACCCCGTCTGCCACGAAATACGCGATCAGTACGTAAGTCAGCGTCACCAGCCCGGCCACCGGATTGACCAGCAGCACCACGCCCGCGATCAGGGTGACGATGGCGGACAGCAACGACCAGGTAAACGCCCCTGCCCCGCGGGTGCGCACCGTGGCCACCAACCCCACAAGACCCGCAACCAGCAGCACCCACCCGAGCAGTATTGCCGTTGTCAGCCCGGCGAACAGCGGCAGCGCTATCGCTGCCAGGCCGAGAACCACCAGCAGCACGCCTTCGGCCATGAACGCCCGCCAATGGGCGTGAATGGACCGCCGCAAGCCCGCCGCCAGTCCACCCGACGGTTGAAAATCGCTCGCCATGCTCCGCAACTCCCGACTGCCGGTCTATGCTACGGCCCGGCTGTGCCTCGGTTGCAGGAGTTCCTGCGCCTGGCCGGGGCAAGGCAAGAAAGGCCTTTTGGTCCGAAGAAGTGGAACAGGAGAGTTTGGTCCGCTGTTGCGGGAGTGAAGCAACGGCGAGGCCTGCCCGTTACTCTTCCACTGGCGCTCGCAACTTGGAATGGCGATAGCCATACAGCCCGTAGATCAGCCCTCCAAGCAAAAGCCAGAACACCAGCCGCACCCAGGTATCGCCAGACAACGAATACATCAGCGCCAGACAGGCCAGCACAGCAGCGATCGGCGTGAACGGCATGAAAGGCGTCCTGAAGGCGCGCGGCGCGTCCGGCATCGTCCGGCGCAGCACCAGCACCCCGGCGGAGACCACGGCAAACGCCAGCAGCGTGCCGATGGAGACGAGATCGCCCAGCAGGTCCAGCGGAAACAGTCCGGCGAACAAGGCGGCACCCACGCCGGTGACGATGCTGCCGACATAGGGTGTGCAGTACCTGGGGTGGATGCGGGCGAACGCCGGCGGCAACAGGCCGTCGCGCCCCATGGCGTAGAAAATCCTGACCTGGCCCAGCAGCGTTACCAGCAGCACGGATACCAGGCCGAAGATCGCCACCACGCTGACGCACCACCTTGCCCAATCCAGGCTGTGGCCCTGCTGGCGCATCGCCTCGGCGATAGGGTCGGCGACGTTCAGCGTGCGGTAGTCGGCGATGCCCGTCATCACCAGCGCCACGCCTACGTAGAGCAGCACGCAGACGGCCAGCGAGATCATCAGGGCCAGTGGGATCGTGCGCTGCGGGTTTCGCGTCTCCTGACCCAGGGTGGAGATGGAGTCGAAGCCGACATAGGCGAAAAACAGGATGCCCGCCGCGCGCATCACGCCGGAGACGCCGAAGCTGCCGCTGACACCTGTGTTCGGTGGGACAAACGGCTGCCAGTTGTGGAAATGGATGAACGGCGCGGCGCCGACGATGACCGCGAGTATGGCTACGACTTTCAGGGAGACCACAAAGTCATTCACCCTGGCGGACAGGCGGGTGCCGCGCATGATCAGGTAGGCGGTAGACAGCGTGATCAGCACGGCGGGCAGATCGAACCATTTGCCGCTGCGCACCACGTGCCCGCCCACCATGGCCAGCGGCGCGCCGGTGATGGCGTCCGGCAGATCCACCCCGAAGGCGTGCAGCGTCTGCGTGGCGTAGCCGGACCAGCCGATGGCCACCAGGCTGCCGGACATCAGATATTCCAGCAGCAGGCACCAGCCGATCAGCCAGGCGACGCCCTCGCCCATAGTGGCGTAGGCGTAGGAATAGGCGCTGCCGGCGACAGGGACGAGGCTCGCGAACTCCGCGTAGCACAGGGCGGCAAGCAGGCAGGCGAAGCTGGCGAGCACGAAGGACAGGGCGACGGCCGGCCCTGCGTGCAGGGCGGCTTCCGGGCCGGTCTGCACAAAGAGAGACACGCCGACGGCGCTGCCTACGCCGAAGCCTACCAGGTTGCGCAGCCCGAGCGTGCGCTGGAGGTGGCTGCCATGGCCGTCGCCCAAGTCAGAGTCTTCCAACATCGAGGAGACCGGTTTCAAGGCAAACACGCCAGCTGCCTTGCCACCTTGCCGTCCGCGTTCCGCATCCTGCTGCCTGGGCGGCAGGCCCGTCGACGCCTTGGGCTCCAAACCTCCGATCTCTGCCTGGCCCATCCGCCTTACGCTCCCACCCTGTGCGTTGTCGCGGCGCCTGTGTTGCGGGACAGCTCGAACATTCCGCCCAGGGGACCTGAGATCTGCTCGTGCTCCCGCTCGGAGGACACCGCGGCCCGATCCCCCCATGGGCTCGGCGAAGTAGCATGCCGCCGCCGGATCGCCCGCGCGCGGAACTTCGGCGAGAATGACGGGGGCGGCGCAGACGTCAAGTTGCACGAGGGACGCCAAGTCGCGCAGGTGGCACAATCCGCCTCGCCGTGTTTTCCGCGCGACCGCGTGCTCGGGGCATGCGAAGGTAAGGACGGCCGTCTTTGTGAAAGAGGCTCCTTTCCCGCCGCTGGCGCGCTCGGCCCTGTCCGGAGGCGTCCGGCCGGGGCAGATGCGTGGGGGACGAAATCTTTCGGTCCTGTTCGAAAAGCAGCGCTTGCTGTTTTACTTTAACCAGGCGAGCACCGGCGCGGGCGGAACCGGCATGGCGCCGGTGACCCTGTTGCGGCCAGCGGCTTTGGCCTCATACAACGCGCGGTCGGCTCTGCGGAGAAGTGCCGCAAGGTCGGCAGGCTCGTCTGGCGTGGCGATAGTCACGCCTATGCTGACCGTAAGAGTTATGCGCTTGCCGCAATGCTCGATCTCCAGGCGTTCCACGCTGGCGCGCAGGCGCTGGGCGAACGCGATTGCGGCCGGCTCCTGCGTGTCCGGCAGAACGAGAGCAAACTCCTCGCCGCCCAGACGGCCGGCGACGTCGCAGGCGCGGCGCGCGTGGCCGATGGCCTGGCCCACGGCGCGGAGCGCGGCATCGCCGCCGTCATGGCCGCTGGTGTCGTTGATGGCGTGAGACGACATCGTCCAGCCGTTTGAGCAAAGGCGAGCGGGCCTCGCGGAAAAGCTAGTCAAGCACCGGGCCGATGTCTGCCGCCTCGAGCGGCTGTGCGGCGACCGAGCGCGCCAGGGAGATGTAGATAGCCGATGGTGAGGCGGCGTTCGGAGAGCATTCTCTCGTATCGGGGCTGGGTGTCTTGTCACGGCATGGCTGCCACGTTCTATATTTTACCGCAACGGATAGCCACAGAGAGTTGGCTTGCCGAGGCCAAAACAGAGCCGAAATAAGCGCGACTGCCGGTGCGGTTCGGCAAGGTGCCGGCGGATCGCCGCCGGCACCGTCAGACAGGCTAGAAAGCGCCGGCGGCGATCGTGGACATGACCAGGCTGACGCCCGAGAGCGTGGCGATGAGGATCGTGGCCTCCAAGGCTTCCGAAAGGCGGTTGTTTGCGGAAGCGAGCGGGCTGGCGGGGATGGCAGGCGCCGCGAAATCGCTGACCGCGGAGGACAGAGGGGCCACGTCAATGGTGTGACGCGGATCGGAAATGTAAGACATCGGTAATAGACTTTCTTCATTCTGCTTGGTCGGAAGCGCTAAATTAACTAATTGGCCCCTCCCGGCTTTTGCTCGATGCACACATGGAGGACTGACAGTGCTTTGTCACCACTGTAAAATCGGGTGAATACCTGACCTCCGGTGCGCGCATGGTGTTTCACGCTCGCGTGTATTATGGCGCTTCTATAGCGACGGCGCGGTTGTCTGTCGGTGAGATCTTCGGACGCACGCCGAAAGTAGCTTGCCTGAAGGTTATCCCGATTGGCCTGGAATTGATCGTTCCGCAGCAGGCAAGGCCTGCTAGCCGCCGATCGTACTAAGGGCGCGCTTGCGCGTGACGAGGCGCGGAGGGTTGCACCCTTTTGAAAACAATCGCTCGCTTGGTAGTGTCCGTCAAGCTGGTGTAAATTTGGGTGTGTTTGAGGCGGCCGCGGATCATGCGGCTTGGG
>CAHJWU010000106.1 GCA_903643085.1 Rhodospirillales bacterium | reverse complement strand
CCGGCGAGGCCTGCGGCCAGGCCGCGCAGGGCCAGGCCGTGCGCCCGCTCCGCGTCCATCCCGCGCAGCAGGGGGGTGAGGGCCGAGGCGAGCGTGCTGAGGTTGATCACGCGGCGTTCCTGCCGGACGCGGCCGCGGGCTTCAACCCTTGCGCGCGCTGGGCTGCCGGCCGAGGTTGGAGCGATGTGGAATGAACCTTATCTGGAGACGTGCTGCCGCTCGGCGCTGCACCGGCTGATGCTGGCGGGGCCTGCGGGGCGGCCAGGGGGGCTGAAGGACGGGCCCTGCCTGGAGCGGCTGGCGGAGGACGGGTTTGCCTGCGTGCGTGCGGATGGGCGGTATGAGCCGACGGCGGAGGGGGTGGCCCGGCATGGGAGCGAGATACGCAAGATGGTAGCGGGGTGAGTCAGGAAAGCAGTTCTTTTCGGAAAGAGCAGACCTTGCCTAAAGCCGAAACGCCTCGATCCGCCCGTTAAGCTCGACCCGCTGCCGCTCCGGATCGTGTGAATCCGCCGTGCACACGAACAGCGTGCGCCCGTCCGCCCCGCCGAGTGCGCAGGCGTAGGCGCCGCGGCCCGTGGGGATTCGGTCCAGCACTTCGCCGCCTTCGCGCAGGCGCAGGCATTCGTGCGTGGTGGGGGAGGCGACCCAGATAGTGCCGTCAGTGTCCAGGCAGATGCCGTCCGGCACCGCGCGTTCCGGCATTGGCGCCCAGACGCGGCGTTTGGAGAGGTCGCCTGCGGCGCCGATGGTGAAGGCGGTGAGCTGGCCGCCGAAGGTCTGGGCGACGACGAGCGTCCGGCCGGCATCGGTGATGGCCATGCCGTTGGGGAAGAGGAGGTCGTCGGCGACGACGCTGGCCTGGCCGTCGGGGTCCACGCGTACCAGGACGGTGGGGCGGGGTGCCTCGCCGGCGTCGAGTTCGAAGCCGAAATTGCCGACATAGGCGCGGCCCTGGGCGTCTACGATCATGTCGTTGAGGCGGCGGGGCACGAGGTGGGAGAGGTCCGCGTGGGTGGCGAGCGTGCCGTCGGGTTGCTGGCGGAGGACGCGCCTGTCGGCCATCGAGACGACGAGCATGGCGCCGCCCGGCAGCCAGCCCAGGCCGGAGGGGCGGTTGGGAACGTCGCAGACCGGCTGGGTCCGGGTGCCGGCGAGCTTGCGCACGCCGCCGCCGTGCATGTCCGACCACCAGAGCGTGTTCTCGTGCCAGCGCGGAGCTTCGCCGAAGGCCACGCCGGTGGCCACGGTTGTCGCTCGTCTGTCCAAACCGGCCTCCCGCCTGTTCCTGGCGCCCTCCCGTGGTGGTCCGGCGCCTGGGCGCAGTCTGCATGCCGGGTCGGGCGCCGCAAGCGGCAGGTGGCGTGTGCTGTGACTGCGCGGTCCTGGCTGTTCAGGGTGCCGGCGGACCACTTCCTTCGCCGGGCTGTCTGCTTTATAGACGCGCGCTTCGCGCACCCGGTCGGCATCGGGGGCGCCATCCAGCGAAGGGCCGTGTTATGAAATCCGGGATACACCCCGACTACCACGAGATCACCGTCATCATGACGGACGGGACCACCTATCAGACGCGCTCGACCATGGGCAAAGCCGGCGACACCATCCGCCTGGACATCGACCCCAAGAGCCATCCCGCGTGGACCGGCGTGCAGCGCATGATGGACACCGGTGGCCAGGTCGCTAAGTTCAATAAGAAGTTTGCCGGCCTGGGCGTAAAGAAGGAGTCCTGAGGCGGGTTGCTGGCCAGGAAGCCAGGCCTTCTTTGAAAAAAAGAAGCAAAAAACTTTTGCTTCCTGCGCCGGTTCAGCCGCCTCGTTTCGTCCCCAGGCACGCGAACGCCGCAGCGCGGACGTAGCAGAAGTTTTTTGCTTTTTTTTCAAAAAAGAAGGCCTTGCTTTCTTGATTGCCGCCTACGCCTGAACCACTTCCTGCATCGTCCGGGGCGCCCATCAGGGGCTTCGGAGAGTGATCGGGCCGGCTCCATTTGGTGCGGCCTGACAGACAGCAACCTTGCTGATGCAGGAGGTTTTTACAGCCATGACGTACGACCTGACACCCCTTTTCCGCACCGCGATCGGTTTCGACCGGCTCGCCCGCCTGGCCAACAGCGCAGCCGAGACTGCCTCGACCCAGGCTTACCCACCCTACAACATCGAGAAGACCGGCGAGGACGCCTATCGCCTGACGATGGCGGTTGCCGGCTTCGGTCCCGAGAACATCGAGATCGTGGTGAAGGACAACACCCTGTTCGTCACCGGCCGCCTGGCCGACGATGCGAACAAGGCGGAAATCCTGCATCGCGGCATTGCCGGCAGGGCGTTCGAGCGCCGGTTCGTACTGGCCGACCACATCGTGGTTGATGGCGCGGACCTGGTGCACGGCTTGCTGCATGTTGGCCTGAAGCGTGTGGTGCCCGAGGCGCTGAAGCCACGCCGCATCACGATCGGCAATGCGCCTGCGCTGGCGCCCGGCGAAAAGGCCAACGACGACGCGACGGTGATCGAGCACAAGGCCGCCTGATCTCCGGCGGCGGCAGACGGGCCCGGGCAGCGATGCCCGGGCTTTTCGCGTTTCTGGACAGGCGGCGACGCACTACGTATTTACCGTTCGTAGATGATTTTGGCCGCACACTCATGCCGTTCTGGACGCAGCTTGTTTGCTGGCAGGCACCCTCGCTAGACGATGAGCGGTACCGGGTCGTGGCGCGCGCCGTTCCAGTCGGCCCTTCGTGTGGTCACTTTCATCGTCTGCCACATGCTCGTGGCCGTTGTGCTCATCGCGGCGACACGGGTCATCACCATCGCACTCGCCAAGGAAGGTGACCCCAAACTGTTCGATGAGATACCCATCAGGTACTTTTTTGACGCTATGGACGTTCTTATCCTGCTAGGGCTGATTGTTGCGACTGGCCTAACCATGTGGAAACTTGCTAGAGAGTAGGGATGAGCGACGCATTCAGGCTGGCCCGGACGCTGCTGCCACGGCTCTTTCTGGGCTACGGGATCTTATGCGTGATCGCGGCCGTGCTGTTCGGCTTCGGCGCGGTTTTATATGCCCATCCTACGCCTGCGCTCTTCGCCGCTGGCGTGTTCCTGCTCGGCACCAAGGCGCATGATCTGCACCGCTTTGCCGCCGGCCACATTCACCTGGCCGCCCTGCTCCACCCGCTCACGCCGCATTCCTAGGGCTTGCGGAAGAAGCTGTCCGCCAGGCCGCGGGCGCTGTCCTTCTGCGCGATGGCCGCCTCGGCCCGCGCGATCTCGGCCTGCAGCTCGCCTATATAGGCGCGCAGGTCGGCCACGCTCAGCACATCCAGCTTTACGCGTTCCACGCGTTTCGGGCGCAGGCTTTCTTCGTCTTCCATCATCCAACCACCTTGACCCGCCGCACGCCTGCAGCCCATATCCAGCCAACGTTGCCATCTTGATGGCGCGCCCCTGCCAGGGCAATCACTCCGACATCGACGTGAGCTCCCGGGCAGGTGGATCGCCGCCGCGCCGAAGGACTGACTCCATGACCCTGCCTCTGATGCCGAAAGCCACCGCCGTCTGGCTGATCGACAAGACCGCGCTCACTTTCACCCAGATAGCCGATTTCTGCGGCATGCACCCGCTTGAGATCCAGGCGATCGCCGACGGCGAGGTGGCTCAGGGCATCAACGGGTACGATCCTGTCGTCAACAGCCAGGTGACGGCCGAGGAGATCATACGCTGCGAGAAGGATGCCGAGGCGCGGCTGAAGATCAGCCCGGTGACCACGCACACGCCCAAGAAGCAGAAGGGCGCGCGCTACACACCGGTGGCCAAGCGCAACGACAGGCCGGACGGCATCGCGTTCGTGCTGCGGCATTACCCGCAACTGTCCGAGGCGCAGGTGATCAAGCTGCTGGGAACCACCAAGGAGACGATCCAGAAGGTGCGCGACCGCCAGCATTGGAACAGCCAGAACATCAAGCCGCGCGATCCGGTGATATTGGGGCTGTGCTCGCAGACGGATCTGAACGCGATGGTGGGTGCGGCCAACGAACGGTTGACCCGGGAAGGCAAGACGCCGCCGCCTTTGCCGCAGATCGAGACCGAGGAGGCGGCTTAGGGTGTAACGTCTCCTGTTTCCGAGAGGAGGCTTTCTGCCGTTTGGGTTGAGTCTTGGGCAAGCAAGGAAGGCCTTCTTTTGCAAAAAGAAGCAAAAAACTTTTGATCCCTGCGCAGGCTGAGCTGCCTTGCTTCGTCCGAAGATACCCGAACGCCGCAAATGCGGGGGGAGCAAAAGTTTTTTGGTCCTTTTTTTCAAAAAAGGACTGCTTGCTTTCTATGTGTTCTTCTCGATTCTAGCTGGTATTACTTGTTTCGGCTCCCAAAGCTTAGCTGCTTCGCAGCCTCTCCATCTCTTCCTTCACGCGCAGCTTTTCGAGCTTGAGGCGGGACAAGGCTCCGTCATCCGGCTTCGGCCGGTGGTCCTCGTCGAAAATCTTCATCTCTAGACTGGCGTGGCGATTGCTCAGGCTGTCGATACGGGCTTGCAGGCTCATGGTGCCTCCGTGCTGAAGATCACACCCGACGCCTGGGTGCCTTCAAAACGTAATACAGCGGCGATCCGGAACACCATCCAAATCGACAGACCACCGGCTTCACCTCCGCATGAGGCAAGCGGGATGTTTCCCGGCAGCGTGTTCTCGCCGCAGATTCCACAATGCCGGTTGCATACCCCTTCCGCCCCCCGCGCGGCGTGGTAATCACGCGCCATGCTCAACGACCGTGATTCCCTGCTGCGCAAGCTTCACGAACTGCGCAGCGAGCACCGCGACCTCGACACCGTCATCGCCCGCCTGGTGCCGCAGCCGCTCGACCAGCTGCAGGTGCAGCGGCTGAAAAAGCGCAAGCTGCTGCTGAAGGACGAGATCGCCTGGCTGGAGAGCCACCTCATTCCGGACAACATCGCCTGATGGCGGCGGGTGCGGCGCGGGTTGGCATCATCATGGGCAGTCAGTCTGACTGGGCCACGCTGCGGCATGCCGCCGAGACTCTGGCGGGCCTTGGCGTGGCGCACGAGGCGCGCATCGTCTCCGCCCACCGCACGCCGGACCGGCTGGCGGAGTATGCCCGGTCCGCAAGGGGCCGCGGGCTTCAGGTGATCATTGCGGGCGCGGGTGGGGCGGCCCATCTACCGGGCATGTGCGCCGCATGGACTCCTCTGCCTGTTCTTGGCGTGCCCGTGGCAAGCCAGGCGCTGTCCGGGATGGACAGCCTGCTTTCCATCGCTCAGATGCCGGCCGGCATACCCGTGGGCACGCTGGCCATCGGCAAGGCGGGGGCTGTCAATGCCGCGTTGCTGGCCGCCTCCATCCTGGCGCTTGCCGATCCTGACCTGGAGGCGGCGCTGGATGCTTACCGCAAGGCGCAGACGGAGTCCGTCGCCGACACGCCGACAGAGGCATGACCGCCGGTTCCGCCGCTGCTCCGGTTAAGGCGGCGGCGCTGCCGCCGAACGCCACGATCGGCATTGTCGGGGGTGGGCAGCTCGGCCGGATGTCGGCTCTGGCCGCGGCGCGGCTCGGATATCGTGCCCACATACTCACGCCGGAGGCCGACAGCCCCGCGGCCCAGGTGGCCGCTGGCACCACGATCGGCTCCTACGACGATCCCGACGCGCTGCGCGCTTTTGCCGCCGCAGCCGATGTGATCACCTTCGAGTTCGAGAACGTCAGCGCGGTCGGGCTGGACCTGCTGTCCTCGCTGCGCCCCGTCCATCCCGCGCCGGCGATATTACGGCTGAGCCAGGAGCGGGTGACGGAGAAGAGCTTCATCAACGGCGCCGGTGCGCCCACCGGCGCCTGGGCGCCGGTCAACACGCCAGACGAACTGGAGCGGGCCCTGGGGCTGCTCGGGATGCCGGCCGTGCTCAAGACCACGCGCCTTGGCTATGACGGGCGCGGGCAGGCCATCGTGCGCACGCCGGAGGAGGCGCACGCCGCTTACGGCCGGCTTGCGCCGGCGCCGTTCATCCTGGAGGCGTTCGTCGATTTCGCGTGCGAGATCAGCGTCGTCGTCGCGCGCGGGCAGGACGGCAGGATCGTGGCCTATGATCCGGTGGAAAACCGGCACCGCAACCACATCCTGGACCTGACCCTGGCGCCGGCGCAGATCACCCAGGAGCTGGCCCTGCAGGCTGCGGGGATTGCCACCGACCTGGCCCATTGCGTGGGACTGGTCGGGGTTCTGGCGGTGGAGATGTTCGTGGGGCGCGACGGCGGGCTGCTCGTCAACGAGCTGGCGCCGCGGCCGCACAATTCGGGCCACTGGACGATCGACGCCTGCCCGGCGAGCCAGTTCGAGATGCATGTGCGCGCCGTGGCCGGGCTGCCGCTGCCGGCGGCGGTAAGGCATTCGGATGCGGTGATGAAGAACCTCGTGGGACCGGATGATCTGGCGCTGTGGCCGCGCATCCTGGCGGCGCCTGGGCTGATCCCGCATTTGTACGGGAAGGCGGAGGCTCGGCCGGGGCGCAAGATGGGGCACGTGACGCGGCTGTTTCCGCTTGGAGCTTTGCCCGGGGCTTTCGGGGTGGAAGCCGCTCTCGGAGTGTTTGCGTAGGCAGCGTTTTGGTCCGTGTCGGCGGGTGCTGAGGGAGTTGGCGGTGGGAGCGGCATGTTCAGGAGAGGAGTCTTCCTCTTCCCTTGCCTATGACGGCGTCGCCGAAGCGGGCACGCAGGCCGTCTATGGCGCCCTGGCGGGCGCGGCGCCGGGCGGCGTCGGGGTCGGCCAGGTCACCGGCATCGGCCGTGGCCAGTGGGGCCAAGCCGGACGCGCCTATGCCGATGAGGCGGAAGGGAGTGCCGTCGGCTTCGCGGGCGAGCAGGGTTTGCGCGGCGGCGAACAGGGTGTCCGGCAGGGCGGTGGGCTGGGGCAGGCGCTGCGTGCGGGTGCGCGAGGCGAAGGTGGCCGTCTTCAGCTTGAGGGTGACGCCGCAGGCGGCATGGCCGGAGCTGCGCAGACGCCCGGCCAGGCGTTCGGAAAGGCGCCAGAGGTGCGCTTCGAGGGCCGGGCGGGCGGAGAGATCGTCGGTGAAGGTGGTCTCGGCGCTGATGGATTTTGCCGCCGTGACAGGGGTGACGCGGCGGGCGTCCTCGCCGCGGGCGCGGGCGGCGAGCAAGGGGCCCTCGTCGCCGAGCATGGTCCGGGCTTCGCGGTCCGTCAGCTTCTGCAGCTGGCCCACGCGGGTCAGGCCGAGGGCGGCCAGGCGGCGGGTCTGGGCGGGGCCTACGCCGGGCAGGAGGGTTACCGGTTCCGGGGCGAGAAGTCTGGCGGCGTCGTCGCCCAGGACGGCGAAGCCGCGGGGCTTGTCGCGCCCCGCGGCGAGCTTGGCCAGCAGGCGGTTGGCGGCGAGACCTATGCTGACGGTGACGCCGAACCCGGCTTCCACCTGGCGCGCGAAGCGGGCGAGCGTGGCGGCGGGTGGAGCGTTATGAAGCTGTTCGGTGCCGGCAAGGTCGAGGGCGGCCTCGTCTATGGAGAGTGGCTGGACGAGGGGGGTCAGCGTGCGCATCAGGTTGCGCAGGCGGCGGGCGACGTCCGCATAGGCCGCCATGTCGGGCTTGATGATGGTGGCGTCCGGGCAGAGCTTACGCGCCTTGAACATGGGCATGGCAGAGTGCACGCCGGAGAGGCGGGCGATGTAGCAGGCCGTGGTGACGACGCCGCGTGCGCCGCCGCCGATGATGACCGGGCGGGTGGCGAGCGCGGGGTTCCGGGCTTTTTCGACGCTGGCGTAGAAAGCGTCGCAGTCTATGTGGGCGACGGTCAGGGTGAAGAGCTGGGGGTGGGCGAGGATGCGGACCGAGCCGCAGGACTGGCAGGGTGTGGCGGCGGGGGATTGGCCGCAGTCCCGGCACAGGGTGGGGATGTGGGACACGGTGAGGTAAGAAAGGCTCTGTTTTTGAAAAGAAGCAAAAACCTTTTGACTCCGCTGTCGTGCACCTGTCCTTCAGCCGCCGACAGGTAGGCGCGGATGGGACGGCTGTTCATCGGTAACCGGCGGTATTCCTCGTGGTCGCTGCGCGGCTGGCTGGCGGTGATGCTGGCTGGACTGGACGTGGATGTGGTGGTGCTGCCGATGCAGGCGGGCGCGACGCCGGCGATCAAGGCGGGCACGCCGGCGGGGCTGGTGCCATACCTGGAGCATGACGGGGCGCGGGTCTGGGAGAGTCTGGCGATCTGCGAGTATTGCTCGGAATTAAAGGACTCGCTTTGGCCGGCGGAGCGGGTGGCGCGGGCGCAGGCGCGGTCCGTGGCGGCCGAGATGCATGCGGGGTTCCGGGCGCTGCGGGCGGCGATGCCGATGAATTTGGGACGGACGGACTACGCGGGGCTGGGTGGGACGGCGGAGGCTTTGGCGGATGTGGCGCGGGTGGATGCGCTTTGGGGGGAGACCCGGGCGGCCTTTGGGGGCGGGGGGCCGTACCTGTTCGGAGCGGCGTTCGGGGCGGCGGACGCGATGTTCGCGCCGGTGGTGGCGCGGTTTCTGACCTATGCGCCGCGCTTGTCTGACGGGGCGCAAGCGTATTGCGCGGCGGTTCGGGAGCACCCGTTGGTGGATGCCTGGTACGAGGCGGCGGCGGAGGAGCCGGAGGGGTGGTTGCTGGCGAAGTATGAGGGGCTGCTTGGCTAGGGAGAGGCAAGGAAGGCCTGCTTTTTTGAAAAAAAGACGCAAAAGACTTTTGAGCTCGCCGCTGCCCGCCTCTCCGACGGCACGCCACGGGGGAACGAAAGTTTTTTGGTCCTTTTTTTCAAAAAAGGACTGCTTGCCTGCCTTTTGCTAGTCGCCGTCGTGCTCCCGCCCCGCGAAGGTTTCGGGCCAGACGCGGTCGGCGCGATCGGGCTGCTGGTGCACCGGCTGGCGGCGCCTGACGATGTGGTGGTGGGGCAGGCGAGCGGGCGGGCGGTTTTCGCCGGGCGGCGGTTCGCGGCGGCCGCGGCGGTGTGGTGGCCGCCGGTGGGGCGCGTCGAGCGGTATATGGCCGGCGTTGTGAAGACGCTGCGGCGGCTGCGGCCCGATGTGGTTGAGGTGCATAACCGGGCGAATTTGGCACTGGCGGTGAAGCGGGCTTTGCCTGCGACGCAGGTGGCGCTGTTTCTGCACAACGATCCGCTTGGGATGCGGGGGGGCAAGCGCGCAAGCGAGCGGGCGGCGTTGCTGCGTGCGCTGCGTGTGGTTTGTGTATCCGAGTATCTGGCCGGGCGATTTCTGGAGGGGCTGACGGCAGGGGCAGAGCGGCCGGCGGTGTTGCCGAATGCGTTGGAACTGGCGGCGCTGCCCGAGCGGCTGCGGGCCGACGCGCGTGAGCCTACCATCCTGTTTGTGGGGCGGGTGGTGGCGGACAAGGGGGCGGACGCGTTTGTGCGGGCTTGCGGGGCAGTGCTGCCGCTTTTGCCCGGGTGGCGGGCGGTGATGATAGGGGCAGACCGGTTCTGGATGGGGAGCAAGGTGACGGCGTTCGAGCGGTCGCTGGCGCCGGAGGCGGCGGCGGCCGGAGTGGAGCGGTTGGGATACCTGCCGCATGAGGCGGTGCTGGCGGCCATGGCGCGGGCGGCGGTCGTGGTGGTGCCGAGCCGGTGGGCGGAGCCGTTCGGGCTGACGGCGCTGGAGGCGATGGCGAGTGGGGCGGCGCTGGTTTGCAGCGATCGCGGCGGACTGCCGGAGGTGGCGGGCGAGGCGGCGATCTATGCGGGGGCGGATGAGGCGGGCGCGCTGGAGGCGGCGATCCTGCGGGTGGCGGGGGATGCGGCGTTGC
>CAHJWU010000105.1 GCA_903643085.1 Rhodospirillales bacterium | reverse complement strand
GGAGCCGATCATCACCTCGTGGCCGGCCGCGGCGCAGCGCAGCGCCAGGCCGGAGCCGAGCGCCCCGGTGCCGCCGATGATGGCGATACGCATCGTGCCGTTCCCCTCGATCGCCCGAACTCCCCTGCCGCCCGACCCGATAGCAGAGGTTGGGCAGCGGGCTCGCCGCTCCAACGTCCGGGGAGACGTTTTCTCTGCCGAGAAGCGAGCGGACCCGCGAAGCGCCAGGCCGGACACGCGTCCGGAAAGCAAGAAAGCAGTTCTCTTTTGAAAAAAAGAACCAAAAAACTTTTATCTCCCAAGCGCGTCGCTTCAACGTTCCGCGACAGCACGGACAAAAGTTTTTTGCTTCTTTTTTTCAAAAAAGAAGGCCTTCCTTGCCGCGCGTTTTCAGCTGTTTTGATCGTTTTGCACAAGACGCGCCCGATTGTCGTCCGCGCGCGATGCGTCACACTCCCGCGCGGACCGCGGGAGAGGATCGATGAGGGTGCGCGTCGACGCCAGTCGCTGTGTGGGCCACGGCATGTGCACCCTGGCGGCGCCTGACATCTTCCAGTTGAGCGACGAGGACGGCCACGCCTACGTCCTGTCGCAGGACGTGCCTGCGGTGCTGGACGAGGCCGTGCGTCAGGCGGAGCGCGGCTGCCCCGAGCAGGCCATCATCGTGGACGCAGCCGCGTGAGCGAAGGGACCGCCGCCGCGCCGCTCGGCACCAAGGCCGATCCGATCGTGTTCGATCACGAATCACCCGAATACGCGGCGCGCTGGGCCGAGGAGTTCCGCGCCATACGCGAGAGCCGCTGCCCGATCGCCTGGTCGGGCGCGCATGGCGGCTATTTCGTGCCGAGCCGCTATCACGACATCGTCGCGATCGCGCAGGATTCGCAGACGTTCTCCAGCGCCAAGCAGGTCGACGCGCTGACCGGCAACGTGACCGGCGGCGTCCTGATCCCGACCATTCCCGTTCCCACGGCCTACCCGATCGAGACCGACCGGCCGGCGTGGGACGCCTATCGCGGCTTCATCAACCGGCGTTTCGCGCCGAAGGCCGCCGAGGCGCGGCGTGACTTCGCCCGTCGCCACGCCTCGCTCCTGCTGGACCAGGTGACAGAGACAGGCGAGATCGACTTCGTCGCCGACCTCACCGGGCCGTTGCCCGCCATCGTCACCATGGAGATGATGGGGTTGCCGCTGGCCGACTGGCGGGACTTCGCCGAACCGCTGCACGAGATCATCTACACGCCCAAGGAGTCGCCGGAGTTCGCCGGGGTGGCGCTGCGGTTCCAGGCGATGTTCGACCGCTGCCTGGTCGAGCTGCGCCGCTACCGGGAGCTGCCGCCGCAGGACAACCTGCTGTCGGCGTTCGCCCATGAGCCGTTCGAGGGCCGCCTGCTGACGGACGACGAGGTGCTCGGCTACTGCAACAACATCCTCTCAGGCGGGGTCGACACGACGACCGCGCTGACCACCAACGTGCTGGTCTATCTGTGGCGCAATCCGGACGAGAGGCAGCGTCTGATCGACGATCCGGCGCTCCTGCCCACCGCGCGCGAGGAGTTCGTCCGCTTCTTCGCGCCGCAGCACGCCGTCGCGCGCAACTGCACGCGCGACACCGAGGTGGGCGGCGTGCCGATCGCCGCGGGCGACCGCATCTACATGCCCTGGGGCGCCGGCAACCGCGACCCGGCGGTGTTCGAGGACCCTGACCGCATAGACATGGCGCGGTTTCCCAACCGCCACATCGGCTTCGGCGCGGGCGCGCATCGCTGCGTCGGGTCGTTCATCGCGCGCGTGATGTTCGAGGAGATGATCAAGCAGGTGCTGGCGCGCATCCCCGATTACCGGATCGATTTCGCGCGGGCGCGCAGGTACCGTTCGATCGGCATCATCAACGGCTGGATGAACATGCCGGCGACCTTCACCCCGCGGCCGCGCCTGTCGCGCGAGGCGCCGGGCTGACCTGGCCGTGGTGCCGGAAGACCGCGTCCCCCTGCGGGTCGGCATCATCGGCGCCAGCGCCGATCCCTGGGCCTGGGCGTCCACCGCTCACGTGCCGGCGCTCAGGGCGCTGCCGGAATACGATCTGGTCGCGGTCTCGTCGCGCAGCCGGGCCAACGCCGAAGCCGCCGCCGCCGCTCACGCCATACCGCGCGCCTATGGCGACTACGCCGAGATGCTGCGCCAGCCGGACATCGACCTGGTCTGCGTCAGCACCAGCTCGGTCCACCATCATGCGTTCGTCATGGCGGCGATCGCCGCGGGAAAGCACGTGTTCTGCGAGTGGCCGTTCGGCTCTTCCCTCGCCGAGGCACGGCAGATGCGCGATGCCGCGCAGGCGAGGGGGGTGCGCACGCTGGTCGGCCTGCAGACACGCCACGCCCCCGTGGTGGCCTATGTGCGGGCGCTCATCGCGGAGGGCTATGTCGGCGAGATGTGGTCGGTCGTCCTGCACCGCTCGAACGATCAGACCGCGCGCAAGGACGTGACGCCCGAGTACCTGGCGTTCCTGGAACGCGCCAACGCCGGCCTGCGCATACTGGGCGGTCACGGCCTCGACACGCTCGCCGCCTATGTCGGCGAGTTCACCGACGTGCAGGCCTACATGGAGATCGGGCTGAAACGGCTGCGGCTGACCACCGGCGAGCTCGCGCCGGTCACCCACAAGGACCAGATCGTGGTGCAGGGGAGGCTGGCCGGAAACGCGGTCGTCTCGGCGACGCTCAAGCAGAACTCGCCGACCTACCGGCCCTTCCACCTGGAGATCAGCGGCTCGCGGGGCGCGCTGGTCATCACGACGGGCGACGACCTGCTGCCGGCGGCGCGCCACCCGGGCGTGCCCTACGACCTGACGCTGTACGGCACGCCCGCGCTGGGCCAGCCGTTCGCGGAACTGCCCGTCCCCGCCATCCACGACCGCGTGCCGGCCGGCGTTCCGCGCGGCCAGCCGGTGGACGTGGCGCACATGTATCTAGACTTCGCCCGCTCGCTTGCCCGGGACGCGGCGCCCTGCGCCACCGATTTCGCCCACGGCGTCCGGCGGCACGAGCTGCTCGCGGCCATAGTCCGCGCGGCCGATACGGGGCAACGCCAGAGTGTTCAGGTCAGACAGGAGCCGGTGGCCCGACTATAGGCAAGAAAGGCCTTCTTTTTTGCAAAAAAGAAGCAAACTCTTGCTCCCTGCGCCGGCTGAGCGGCCTCGCTTCATCCCGCGGCACCCGGACGCCGCAGATGCGGGGAGACAAAAGTTTTTTGGTCCTTTTTTTCAAAAAAGGACTGCTTGCTTCCTACCTGCCGCTCGGACCGCTCAACCTGTACTGGCAGGCAGGCCCATCTCGTCGGTCCCACGCAGCAGCATCAAATGCAGGGTCTCGCTCGCCTCCTGCCGGATCGCGCGCGCCCGCCGGTAGGCGTCTGAGTCGTAGAACGCGCGCGCCTGGTCCATGCTCTCGAAACGGATCACGAACAGGTGTCCCGCCGGCTGCTCGCCTTCGAGCATGACAGGCGCGGGATCGACCGCCAGGAACTCGACGGCGAAGGGCGCAAGGGCCACCAGCGCTTCCTGCTGGTAGCGTTCATAGGCCGCGCGGTCGCGTATGTTTATCGCGCCGAGCATGTAGGTGGACATGCGCCGGCCTCACGCCGCGGGAAGCAGCTGGAAGCGCTGGACGAGCTCCATGCCTCTGGCGACGGCGCCGGTGGTCAGCTCCAGGTTCGATGCGCTCACGTCGCCGGGCTCGACGATCGCGTCGCGATGCGCGGCGACGGCCTCCGGCGTGGGCGAACGGCTCTGGTAGCCGCGTGTCTCGGCAATGACGATGCGTGAGCTGGCGCCGGCGATGATGCCGATCGCCTGCCCGTTCACGTCGCAGCTCTCATGCGCCAGCCAGAGCGCCGTGGGGGCGGCGAGTTCCGGCGCGAAAGCCTCCGTCGAGAAGATCGCCTGGTCGTCCCAGGAGCGGACCGGACGCGTCCCGGCGCCCGGCGCCAGCAGGTTGACGGCGATGCCGTGCGGTTCGCCCTCCATCGCCAGCGACATGGTGAAGCCGTGCACCGCGCCCTTGGCGGCGGCGTACTCGAAGCGGCCGCTATGGCCGAAATAGGCGGTGTGGGAACCGACGTTGATGATCCGGCCGTGACCCTGCCCCACCAGGTGGGCCCAGGCGGCACGCGCGGTGTTGACCGCGCCCATCAGGTGGACCTGCATGATGGCGAGGAAACTCTCGCTGGTGGTCTCCAGGAAGGTCCGGGCCGGGGTGAAGTTGCCGGCGTTGTTGATGACGATGTGAAGCCCGCCGAAGCTGTCCAGCGCCTGCCCGACCATGGCCCGGGCACCCGCCTCCGTGGCCACGCTGTCGAGGTTGGCGGTCGCCCGTCCGCCAGCCGCCGTGATCTCTGCCACCACCGAGGCGGCGTAGCTGGCGTCGCCTCCCGAGCCGTCGAGTTCCGCGCCCAGATCGTTCACCACCACGCTTGCGCCGCGCGCGGCGAGGAGAAGCGCGTAGGCGCGACCCAGGCCGCGGCCGGCACCGGTCACGACCGCCACTTTACCGTCCAGCCGCAAATTGCTCACCACGTTCGTTCTCCCGCAAAGCCTCTCGAATACCAGCCGGCCCGGCTGACGTGCAGAAAGCAGCAGTCCTTATTTCTTGCAGGGTGGATCAAAACCTTTGTCCCCCGTCGCGCGCCGGCGGGAACAGAACGTTTTGCTTCCTTTCAAGAACGAAGTTCCTGGCTGCTTCGGAACGCGAATTGCCCGCCGATTGCTGTCGAAGGCGAAAAAGTCGTCCAGAGTGACGCGGCCGGCACGATACGCGGCCTGTTCGGACCGCTGTTCCGCACCCAACCCGCACGGAAAGATGTAGGATTGTTGTCCAGGCCGCCGCAATGGCGAGGTGCTTACGTGATCCGTGCATTTCCTTCGCTGAACCGGGGCGGGCCAATGTGGCGCAGGTGGCGCGCAGCCACGGCCTGAAACGGACGGCATCTCGCCAGCGTCCCCGGGATCTCTCCGCGCGGTCAACGCAGCGCGGCCAGATCCTCGAGCGTGTAAGGCTTGAAGGGCGTGCCCGCGCGCGCACGGACCGCCCAGGCGGGATCGGCGATCATCGCGCGCCCGACGCCCACCAGGTCGAACTCGCCGCGGCCGAACCGCGTCATCACCCGGTCGAGGTTGCTCGCGGCGATCGCCTGCCCGGGCGTCATCTGCGCGTAGAGGTCCTTTTCCAAGCCGATGCTGCCGACGGCCATGGTCGGCTTGCCGGTCAGCTCGCGCGTCCAGCCGGCGAGGCTGAGGTCGGAGCCCTCGAACGCGGGCGCGTCGAACACGCGCGTGCTGGGGTCGAGTATGTCCACCCCCGCATCCACGAGCACGCCCAGCCAGCGCGCCAGCTCCCCGGGCGTGGCGGCCACCCTGGCGTCGAAATCCTGCTGCTTCCACTGCGAGAAGCGGAACATGATCGGCAATCCCGGCCCCACTGCCGCCCGTATCGCGCGT
Organism: Rhodospirillales bacterium; assembly: GCA_903643085.1. Taxonomy (GTDB): domain Bacteria; phylum Pseudomonadota; class Alphaproteobacteria; order Acetobacterales; family Acetobacteraceae; genus BOG-908. The sequence continues at coordinate 4,329 of CAHJWU010000105.1, read as the reverse complement.
ACCACCTCGGCGGCGAAGCGCGACCGGCTGACGATGTCGCCGCCGAAATGATCGTCGCGGCGGTTCGTCTCCTGCCAGAAGAACGTGTCGAGCAGGTAGCCGTGGGCGCCGTGCAGCGCGATCCCGTCGAAACCCGCCGATCTGGCGGCGGCGGCGCTGTCGTCGAAAGCGGCGATGATGTCGGCGATCTCGCCGTCCGTCATCGGCCGGGTCGGTTCGGCCATGTCGGCGAGGTAGGCCTGCGCGGACGAGGAGCGCCGGCCCGGCGGACCCCAGATGCCGGATGGCCGCATCGATGGCGCCTGCGGATGGCGGCCGCTGTTCTCCCGCCGCATCACCCCCTGGTGCCACAGTTGCGGAAAGATCAGGCCGCCCGCCGCGTGCACCTCCGCCACCACGTGCCGCCAGGCCGCGAGCGCCGCGTCGCCGGACATCTCGGGAACCGCGAATTCGGCCAGCCCCGCGTCGCCCACCGCCGAGGGGTGGGACACGGCCACCCCTTCGGTGACGATCAGCGCCACATCATTCTCGGCACGCCGGCGGTAGTAAGCCGCGACGTCCGGCCCCGGCACGCCACCCGGCGCGCGGTTGCGGGTCATCGGTGCCATCACGATCCGATTCTTCAGCGTGATCTGCTTGCCGACCTGAAGCGGCTCGAACAACGGTCCCGTGTTGACGGACATGAGCGCGATCCCGGCTGCCTGCCCCTGCATTGCTAGTCCGCGCGCGCCGGCGTTGGCAGCAGGCTTTGCTGCCGGGCGCGAGCAGCTTTTACCCGATCCGCGCGCGAAATCCCCGCCTGCCTGGCGCGCGCGGGACCGGCAGCGGCCGCCACGCGCAGCTTCGGCGTAAGCCAAAGCCGTTTTTCGCATGGTGGCGCCGCGTATCGCGCGGGCAACCCGGGTTAAAAAGGCAGCAAGATCGAGGGAGAGACCGGATGAAGAGCAAGGCCGCTGTTGCGTTCGAGGTCGGTGCGCCGTTGCAGATCGAGACGATCGACGTGGCCCCGCCGCAGGCAGGCGAGGTGCTGATCGAGGTGAAGGCGGCGGGGCTGTGCCATTCCGACATGCACGCGATCGACGGCCACTGGAACTTCAACTCCGGCTTCCCCGGAATCATGGGCCACGAGGCGGCGGGCGTGGTCCTGGAGGTGGGGCCCGGAGTGACCCGGGTGAGACCGGGCGACCACGTCGTGCCTTTCATACCCGAATGCGGCGATTGCGCGTGCTGCCGGTCCGGGCGGACAAACAATTGCGAGGCCAGCTTCACCGATTCCGGTCCCGGCAGCCGCCTCAGCTATCAGGGCCGCAGGCTGCATCCCTTCCTCGGCCTCGGCCTGTTCACCCAATACGCCGTCGTCGACGATTTCCGCCTGGTGCCGGTGCGGCGCGACGCCCCGTTCGAGCAGCTGTTCTATTTCGGCTGCGGCGCCACCACCGGCCTCAGCTCCGTCCTGTTCAAGGCCGAGGTGCTGCCGGGATCGAGTGTCATCGTGTTCGGCCTGGGCGGCATCGGCCTCAACGTCGTCCAGGGCGCACGCTTCGCGGGTGCGTCCACGATCATCGCGGTGGACGTCAACCCGGCCCGCGAGGAGCTGGCGCGCCGCATGGGCGCCACCCATTTCGTCAACTCGCGCCTGGTCGAAGGCGACCTGGTCGGTCACCTCAACGAGCTGACCCGCGGCGGCGCGGATTTCACCTTCGAGGCGATCGGCAACGTCACCCTGATGCGCCAGGCCTTCGACGCCGCGCATTTCGCCTATGGCAGCTGCACCATCATCGGCATCGCCCCGGATGCCGACCTGCTGCAGCTGCCGCCGACCGCGCTGATCACCGGCCGGCGGCTGCAGGGCGCCGCGATGGGCGGCGCGCGCGGCATGACGCACATCCCGAAACTCGTCGACTGGATGATGGACGGCAAGCTCGACATCGCCAGCCTGGTCACCGCGCATCTGCCGCTGGAGCAGATCAACGAGGGCTACGCCATGCAGAAGCGCGGCGAGGGGGTGCGGTCTTACGTCACCTTCTAGATCGGTGCGGGCAGGCAGACATAGGAGCAAGCAAGGCCTTCTTTTTCGAGAAAAAGAAGCAAAAAGCTTTTATCTGCGCTGTCGCGGATCGCTGAGGCGTACGTCTCCGCGACGCGCGCTGAACGGAACAAAAGTTTTTTGCTTCTTTTTTTCAAAAAAGAAGGCCTTGCCTGCTTTCCCTTGGATCACGCCGCAACCTTGCGCGCCAGCACCCTACCAGCCAGCAGCTCGCCCGTCGCCTTGGCCGCCGCCGTCATGATGTCGAGGTTGCCCGAGTAGCTCGGCAGGTAGTCGCCCGCGCCCTCCACCTCCAGAAACACAGACGTCTTGATGCCGGTGAACCGGCCGCGGCCCGGGATGGTGAGCGGATCGTTGTCGCCGAAGCGCTCGAACTGGACCTGCTGCTTCAGCCGGTACCCCGGAACGTAGCGCTGCACCGCTTCCACCATGCGCGCCACCGACTCCCGTATAGTTTCCTCGTCGGCGCCTTCCGACAGGGTGATCACCGTGTCGCGCATGATCATCGGCGGCTCTGCCGGGTTGAGTATGATGATGGCTTTGCCCAGGGCGGCGCCGCCTACTTTCTCTATCGCGTTCGCCGTCGTGCGGGTGAACTCGTCGATGTTGGCGCGCGTGCCCGGCCCCGCCGAGCGCGACGCCACGGAGGCGACGATCTCGGCGTAATGCACCGTCGCCACCCGGCTCACCGCGGCGACGATCGGGATGGTCGCCTGGCCGCCGCACGTCACCATGTTGACATTGGGCTGGTCGAGATGGGCCTGCATGTTGACCGACGGGACCATGAAGGGACCGAGCGCCGCCGGTGTCAGGTCGACGACCTGCTTGCCGTCCTGGCGCAGCTTCTCGTCGTGCACCCTGTGCGCGTAGGCCGAGGTCGCGTCGAAGACGATGCCGATGTCGGGGTATCCCGCCATCGCGCGCAGGCCGTCGATGCCCTCATGCGTGGTCGCCACGCCGCGCGCGCGCGCCATCGCCAGCCCTTCCGAAGCCGCATCGATGCCGGCCACGGCCACGAGCTCCAGGCTCTTCGGATACTTGACCATCTTGATCATGAGGTCGGTGCCGATGTTGCCCGACCCGATGATCGCCGCCTTCACCCGTTCCGGCATGCATGCTCCAACACAAGAAGTTCCGGGCACAACGAATTGCGGGCCCGTCCGGCCCCGCGCCCTCGCGGCACAGTGCAGGCAGGCGGGGCGGAAGCGCAAAGCCGCCGCCGTTCGGAAAACGCGCTTCTTTTGCGCGATGTGGTGCGCCGCGCCGCGCCGGCCGCGTTTTCGCCCCCCCGGGCAGGCCGCTTGCCCCCGCCGGCCGTCAGGCCACCAGGCTGGCCGCGTAGCGGCGTTCGCTCTCGACGTACTCGTCCAGGCGCGCGGCACGCATCAGGGTGAGCGGATCGGCGTAAGGGCCGGGGTTGGCGTCGGTGTACGTGGTGGCGGCGCCGGTGGCCATGATCGCGGCGAACAGCCCGGCCATCGCGTTGGCGGCAGCCCCGAGCGCGTCGGCCGAGTACATCATCAGCCGGTAGCCGGCGGCGGCGAGATCGTGGTGCGTGTAGCCGCGCGGCGCCCCCGCGCCCATGCCCATGACCGGCCCGTCTATGCCGGCGACCAGCTTGCGGTGCCACATCATCTGCTCGTCCGGCGGCAGCCCGAACAGCGATCCGCCCCCGACCGTCATCAGGACGGGCATCGCCATGTCGGCGCCCGCCGCCAGGAACAGGTTGCAGCGCTCCACGAGCTCGTCGAACGAGATGGTGTCCGCATCGCTGCGCGCCACGATGACGAAATCCGCATCGGTCCGTGCGTCGAGCGCCGCCTTGACCCGGTCCACCGCCTCGCCGCGCGGCACCACCCTGCGCCCGGCGAGCAGCGGGCAATGCTTGGGCAGCGCCTGGTCCTCGATGTGCACGCCTGCCACCCCGGCGCGCTGCATCTCGCGTATCGACCGCTGGACGTTGAGCACGCCGCCGAACCCGGTGTCGATGTCGGCCATCACCGGTATGTCGATCGCCGCGGCGATGCGCCCCGCATGCTGGGCGATCTCGGTCAGGGTCATCAGCCCGAGGTCCGGCGCGCCCAGTTGCGACGCCTCGACGCCCAGCCCGGTCATGTGAACCGCCCGGAAGCCCGCAAGCTGCGCCAGCCGCGCCGACAGGGCGTCGAACACGCCCGGCGCCACCACCATCTCGCCGGCAAGCAGCTGGCGGAGCCGGGTCGTCGGCCCGCTGGTCACGCCTGTGCCGCGCCGACGCGGCGCAGCGCCCACGGCTCGCTGCC
>CAHJWU010000104.1 GCA_903643085.1 Rhodospirillales bacterium | reverse complement strand
GTGGGGGTCTGGGGCCTCTAGGCCCCAGCGGGTCCAGGGCAGAGCCCTGGCCTTGTGCGATGCTTATCTGGGTAGGCCTGGGCAACCCCGAGCCCGCAATGGCGCGCCAACGCCACAACATCGGCTTCATGGCGCTCGACCGCATAGCCCACCGCCACGCGTTCTCCCCGTGGCGCCAACGCTTCCGCGGCCTGTCCGCCGAAGGCACGATAGCCGGCGAAAAGATCCTGGCCCTGAAACCGCTGACCTACATGAACGACAGCGGGATGAGCGTGCAACCCGCCGCCGCCTTCTTCAAGCTGCCTCCCGAAGCGATCACCGCCTTTCACGACGAGCTGGACCTGATCCCGGGCAAGATACGCCTCAAGCGCGGCGGCGGGGCGGCCGGCCATAACGGCCTGCGCAGCATGGACCGCTCGCTCGGCTCGCCGGATTACTGGCGGGTGCGCCTGGGCATCGGCCACCCCGGCGACCGCGCCCGCGTCACCGGCTGGGTGCTGGGTGATTTCGCCAGATCCGACGCTGGCTGGCTGGACCGCCTGCTGGATGCGGTGGCAGACACGGCGCCACTTCTGGCGGGAGGCAGGCCGGACGAGTTCGCCTCACGTGTTTCAATGCTTTCCGGAGAGCCGTGATGGGATTCAACTGCGGCATCGTGGGCCTGCCGAACGTCGGCAAATCCACCCTTTTCAACGCGCTGACCGCCACCGCCGCGGCACAGGCGGCCAACTACCCGTTCTGCACGATAGAGCCGAACGTGGGCCGCGTGGCGGTGCCCGACCCTCGGCTGGGCGCGCTGGCCGAAATCGGCAAATCTGTGAAGATCGTGCCCACCAGCCTGGAATTCGTCGACATCGCCGGCCTGGTGCGCGGCGCCAGCCGCGGCGAGGGGCTGGGCAACAAGTTCCTGGGCAACATACGCGAGGTGGACGCCATCATCCACGTGCTGCGCTGCTTCGAGGACCCGGACGTGACGCACGTGGAAGGCTCGATCGACCCGATACGCGACGCGGAGACGATAGAGACCGAGCTGATGCTGGCCGACCTGGACAGCCTGGAGAAGCGCGTCATCCCGCTGCAGAAGCGGGCGCGCGGCAACGATCGCGAGGCGGCGGCCACCGTCGCGCTGATGGAGCCGATCATCGCGGCGCTGCAGGCCGGCCGCCCCGCCCGTACCGCCATCCCGCCTGGCGAGGAGCTGGCCGTGAGCCGCCTGCAGCTGATGACCAGCAAGCCGGTGCTCTACGTGTGCAACGTGGAGGAGGCGGCAGCCGCCACAGGCAACGCGCAGTCCGACCGCGTGGCCGGACTTGCCAGGGCGGAAGGAGCGGCCTGCGTCGTCGTCTCCGCCGCCATCGAAGCCGAGGTGAGCACGCTGCCGGAAGACGACCGCGCCGAGTTCCTGGGCGGACTCGGCCTGTCCGATAGCGGGCTGGACCGGGTGATCAGCGCCGGCTACGGCCTGCTCGGCCTCATCACCTATTTCACCTGCGGCCCGAAAGAGACGCGCGCCTGGACGATCACACGCAACACCAGGGCGCCGCAGGCGGCGGCCGTCATACACAACGATTTCGAACGCGGCTTCATCGCCTGCGAGACGATCGCCTACGAGGATTACGTGGCGCTGCGCGGCGAGGCCGGGGCCAAGGACGCGGGCAAGATGCGGGTGGAAGGGCGGGAATACGTGGTGAAGGACGGCGACGTGCTGTTATTCCGCTTCAACGTTTAGGAAGCAGGCAAGCGGTTCTTCTTTCGAAGAAAGAACCCAAAAACTTATGCTACCCCGCCTGCAAGTACATGTGTCCTGATTCTGCAAGTATATACACTGGCAGAACAAGCAATGGCCTGGCTGCAGGCGACGGGAGCAAAAGTTTTTTGCTTCTTTTTTGCAAAAAAAGAAGGCCTTCCCGCCAAGCCGCATCCCATCACACCAGCCCATGCGCCACGCATCCCGCCTCCTGATGGGCGCAATTGATCAGGATGCGTTCCATGCACGCAGCTTTCGTCGCGGCGCTTTCCGTCATCCGGGCGCATTCTGTCAGGCTTCCAGGCTACCCGGCGCCCGGTTACCCACCATCGCCAGCAGCTCCCGCCGCGTCGACGGATCGTCGCGGAAGGCGCCGAGCATGCGGCTCGTCACCATGCTGACGCCCGTCTTGTGCACGCCGCGCGTGGTCATGCACTCGTGCGCGGCCTCGATGATCACCGCGGTGCCGCGCGGCAGCAGCACGTCGTTTATCGTGTTGCAGATCTGCGCGGTGAGTTTTTCCTGTATCTGCAGGCGGTGCGCGTAGGCATCCACCACGCGGGCCAGCTTGCTTATGCCCACCACGCGGCGGTCAGGCAGGTACGCCACGTGCGCGCGGCCGATGATCGGCACCATGTGGTGCTCGCAATGGCTCTCGAGCCGTATGTCGCGCAGGAGAACGATCTCGTCGTAGCCGTCCACCTCCTCGAAGGTGCGTTCCAGCAGGGCGACGGGATCTTCCTCGTAGCCGCGGAAGAACTCCAGGTAGGATTTTGCCACGCGCTTTGGCGTGTCGCGCAGGCCTTCGCGTCCCGGGTCGTCGCCGGCCCAGCGTATCAGGGTGCGTATGGCCGATTCCGCCTCCTCGCTGGTCGGGCGCGCCTGGCTGGCGGTGTCCGCCGACTGCGGTTTCGGCTGGCTGGCTTCGTGCAATTCCGTGCGTTTCCTGATCGTTGCGTCATAGGTGGGATGGAACACGGGCGACGCAAGCAAGGCCTTCTCTCACGAGAAAAGCAAAGACCCGCACGGCCCCGCATCCGCAGCAGCCGCCTCTGTCTCGGACAGGACAAGAACGCTGCAGCGCCGGGGCGACTTCTTTTGGAAGAAGGCCTTGCTTTCCTGCTAATGCACCCGGCCGGCCTGATGCGGCGAGTCCAGGCTGAACGCCGGCACCGCCACGTCGAACGCCTCGCCGGCAGGCTCCGCCAGCGCCACCGCCGGCCCTGCCCCGTGTGCCACCATGTGATACCAGCCGACCATGAAGCCGGACGGCGTCTCCAACGGCGTGCCGGAGGTGTATTCGAACGCCTCGCCAGGCTCCAGCACCGGCTGCTCGCCTACCACGCCGTCGCCCTGCACGCGGAACATGCGGCCGGTGGCATCCGTGATTTCCCAGGTCCGGCGCAGCAGCTGCACCGTCTCGCGTCCGCGGTTCTCTATCGTCACGCGGTAGGCCCAGACGTAGCGGTGCGCTTCCGGCTCGGACTGGTCCTCCAGGAAGAACGCCGCCACGCGTACGTTGATGCCGCGGGTCAGTGCGGCGTATTCGCGCGGCTTGCTCATTCAGCGGCGAACAGCGGGGCAGCACGAAGCGGGGCAGCGTCGCAAAGCGGGGCGGCGGCAAGCGGGGCGGCGGGCTGGCGCAGGGCACTGGCGCGCAGCGCACCGCTGATGTCTTCCTGCAGGTCGGCCAGGTCCTCCAGGCCCACGGACAGGCGGACCACGCCGTCGGTGATGCCGAGCCGCGCGCGCTCCTCTGCGCCGATGCGCATGTGCGTTGTGGTGGCCGGATGGGTGACCATGCTGCGCGAATCACCGAGGTTGTTGCTGATGGCGATCAGGCGCAGCGCGTTGCAGAAGCGGAAGGCCGCCGGCTTGCCGCCTGCCAGCTCGAACGTGACGAGCGTGCCGCCGGCGGTCATCTGCCGCATCGCCAGCGCGTGCTGCGGATGGTCGCGCCGCGCCGGATACCACACGCGGGCGATCCCGGGGGCGTCGGCCAGGTAGTCGGCCAGGGCCGCGGCGCGGGTGCAGGCGGCATCCACCCGCAGGCTCAGCGTCTCCATGCCCTTCAGCAGCGTCCAGGCGTTGAACGGCGAGAGCGAAGGGCCGGTGTTGCGCACGAACGGCTGCAGCGTCTCCTCGATCCATTTCTGCCGGCCGAGCACGGCGCCGCCCAGCACGCGTCCCTGGCCGTCGATATGTTTGGTGGCGGAGTACACCACCACGTCGGCGCCCAGCTCCAGCGGCCGCTGCAGCAACGGCGTGGCGAACACGTTATCGACCACCACCAGCGCGCCGGCTTCGTGCGCCAGGTCGGACACGGCCTGGATGTCGACGACGTCCAGCATGGGGTTGGACGGCGTCTCCAGCAATACGAGCTGGGCCGGCGTGGACAGCGCGCGGCGCCAGCCGTCCATGTCCGCGGCATCGACGAAATCGTACGAGATGCCCATGCGCGGCAGCAGGGTGGAGACGATCCAGTGGCAGGAGCCGAACAGCGCCCGGCTGGCCACCACGCGGTCGCCGCTTTTCAGGTGGGACAGCATCGCCGCGTTCACCGCGGCCATTCCGGTGGCCGTCGCACGGCAGGCCTCGGCACCTTCCAGGGCCGCCATCCGGCGTTCGAACGCGGCCACGGTGGGGTTGCCGAAGCGGGAATATTGGTAGTGCGTCACCTCGCCGGCAAAGGTGGCCTCGGCCTGCTCGGCGTCGTCATAGACGAAACCGGAGGTCAGGAAGACCGCCTCGCTGGTCTCGCCATAGGGGGTGCGCTCGGTCTCGCCGTGTATCAGGGTGGTGGCGGGGCGATACGTCATGGTTCACTGGGCTCCTTCGATAAGGGCCCGACCTGGGGTAGCCGGCGAGGGTGTCGCCGGGCCTTTTTAGCGCGCTTGTTTAACCTCGCCGCAAGCCGGCCGGACAAATCGCGAGGAGCCTCGAGGTTGGGAGTGAGATCAGGGGGATCAAGAAAGCGAGGCTGTCTTTTTTTTAAAAACAAGCAAATTCTGCTCCGCTGTCGCGGATTTAGCCGGTGGGGACGCGACGGAGGAGGCGAACGTTTTGGCCATTTTGCATGAAAACAGGACTGCTCGCCTTCCTTCCTGCCCTTGCCTGCGCTAGGCTCCAAGCTGCGCGGGTGTAGTTCAATGGTAGAACGGCAGCTTCCCAAGCTGCACACGAGGGTTCGATTCCCTTCACCCGCTCCACCTACGGCTCGAGTCCCGCCGCCAGCGCCTCCACCATCAGGCGTACCTGGTCGCGCAGGGCCGCCAGCGCCATCGGCTGCACGGTGCCGTCCAGCCCCAGCGCCACCACGCCGTGCACGGCGGCGAACACCGTCCTGGCCAGCAGCGCGCACGCCGGTGCCGACAGGCCCGGCCGAAGCTGGGTCAGCGGGCGCTCCACGTGCTGGAACAGCGCCGCCTGCCGCGACGCGAAGGCCGGCGTGAGCGGCTGCCCCCCGGTGCCGCGGTGCTGGAACACCGCGGCCCAGCGCCGCCTGTTGGCGGCGGCGTAATCCAGATAGGCGTCGGCCAGGCCGAGAAGCTGGTTGGCGGGCTTCTTGCGCGGACGCGTGGCGAGCAGCGCGGCGCCGATCGCATCCAGCGTACGGCCGTTCACCTCCAGGACCAGCGCGTCCAGGTCAGGATACGCCTGGTAGATGGCGCCCACGGCGCAGGCGGCCGCCTCGGCCAGAGCGCGGGCGCGCAGGGCGTGCAGGCCGTGCGCGTCGATGACGGCTTCGGCCGCCTCGACCAGCCGCGCCCGTAATCCGTCCAGGCGCTTGAGACTCTTCTCTGAACGGTGTTCAGAGTTATCCTGAACGGTGTTCAAGGTTCATCAGCCTCCGTTTGAACACTGTCCGTTGCGTGATGCCGTAAGGCGCGGTCGTCCAAAGCTGCCTCCGATCTGCCTGACATCGCTCGCGCGACGGCCGGAACTTGGGTGTGGTGGCGGTTTTGATTGACTCTGCCCAACAATCTTCTATGTGTGCGCCGCACAGGTCCAGCCAACACGGCTCAGGGCCTGTTTTCGTTCACCCGGCCCGCCGAAAGCGGGCAAGCCGTCCAGCCGCATGGCGGGCGCAGACACTGACCGAGTCCGGCAAACCCGGACCGCTCACAACAGGAACACCCTGCCCACATGGCCAGCTCCGCCGCCCGTATCCTAGAACGCCCCTCCGCCGCCACCCCGCAGCGCCAGGAAGAGGATTTCGCCTCCCTTCTCGACGAGACGCTCGGCCGGGATACCGGCTTCGACGGCTCCGTCGTCACCGGCCGCGTCGTCCGCCTCACCGACGAGTTCGCCATCGTCGATGTCGGGCTGAAATCCGAGGGGCGCGTGGCGCTCAAGGAGTTCACCCAGCCCGGCCAGAAGCCGGAGATCAAGCCCGGCGACATCATCGAATTGTTTGTCGAGCGCTACGAGGACCGTGACGGCTCCATCGTGCTCAGCCGCGAAAAAGCCCGCCGCGAGGAAGCCTGGACTCTGCTTGAGCGCCAGTTCGAAGCCAACACCCGCGTCAACGGGACCATCTATGGCCGCGTGAAGGGTGGCTTCACCGTCGATCTCGGCGGCGCCGTGGCGTTCCTGCCCGGCAGCCAGGTCGATATCCGGCCGGTGCGCGACGTGGCCCCCCTGATGGGCGTGCCGCAGCCGTTCCAGATACTCAAGATGGACCGCGCCCGCGGCAACATCGTGGTCAGCCGCCGTGCCGTGCTGGAAGAGACGCGCGCCGAGCAGCGCAGCGAGCTGATCCAGGGCCTCAAGGAAGGCATGATCCTCGACGGCGTGGTCAAGAACATCACCGATTACGGCGCCTTCGTCGATCTCGGCGGCGTGGACGGATTGCTGCACGTCACCGACATCGCCTGGCGCCGCATCAACCATCCGGCCGAGGCGCTGACGATCGGCCAGCAGGTGCGCGTGCAGGTGATACGCTTCAACGCGGACACCCAGCGCATCAGCCTGGGCATGAAGCAGCTCGAGGCCGATCCGTGGGATGGCGTCACCGAGAAGTATCCGCCGAACGGCAAGTTCAGCGGCCGCGTGACCAACATCACCGATTACGGCGCCTTCGTGGAGCTGGAGGCGGGCGTGGAAGGCCTGGTCCATGTCAGCGAGATGAGCTGGACCAAGAAGAACGTGCATCCCGGCAAGATCGTCGCCACGTCGCAGGAAGTTGACGTGATGGTGCTGGACGTGGACGCCTCCAAGCGCCGCATCAGCCTCGGCATCAAGCAGGTGCAGCGCAACCCGTGGGAGCAGTTCGCCGAGGAGCACCCGGTGGGCAGCACCGTCGAGGGCGAAATCCGCAACATCACCGAGTTCGGCCTGTTCGTGGGCCTGGCGCCGGAGATCGACGGCATGGTGCATCTGTCCGACCTGTCCTGGGACGAGGCCGGCGAGACCGCCGTGCTCGCCTACGAAAAGGGCGGCATGGTCACCGCCCGCGTGCTGGACATCGATGCCGAAAAGGAGCGCATCTCGCTCGGCGTCAAGCAGCTGCAGGAAGACCCGTTCGCCGAGAGCATGAGCAAGGTGCGCAAGGGCGAGGTGGTCACCTGCATCGTCACTGCCGTCCAGGCGAACGGCGTAGAGGTGAAGATCGACGATGTCCTGACCGGTTTCATCCGCCGCGCCGAGCTGTCGCGCGAGAAGAGCGACCAGCGGCCGGACCGTTTCGCCATCGGCGAAAAGGTGGATGCCAAGATCACGGCCATCGACCGCGCGGCGCGCAAGCTGTCGCTCACGATCAAGGGCCGCGAGATGGAGGAGGACAAGCAGGCGATGGCCGAGTTCGGCGCCACGGACAGCGGGGCTTCGCTTGGTGACATCCTTGGGGCGGCTATTCGCCGGCGTAATCAGGCCAGCGAGTAGGCAAGGAAGCAGTCCTTTTTTGAAAAAAAGGACCAAAAAACTTTTGCTCCCTGTCGGCGGCTGTAGGAAATGCGCGCGACAGCGGAGTAAAAGTTTTTTGCTTCTTTTTTTCAAAAAAGAAGGCCTTACTTTTTATGAATCTCGAAACAGACGCCCTCATCGACCGCCAGCGCCTGAAGCGCCGCCTCACCTTCTGGCGCGTGCTCGCCGTCGTGGCACTCGTGCTCGCAGCGATCGTCGCAGTCCCGCACGGCCACCGGCTCGGCTCCGCCCAAATCGCCCGCTACGCCATAAACGGCGTCATAGGTGACGGGCGCGAGCAGGTCGAAGCGCTCGACGCGCTGCGCAACGACGCCAGCGTGCGCGGCGTGCTGCTGCATCTCGACACGCCGGGCGGCGCCGTCGGCGGTGGCGAGGGCATACACGCCGCACTCCAGCTTCTGGCCGCGGCCAAGCCCGTGGTCGCCGTGATGGACGGCACGGCCGCGTCCGCCGGTTACATGATCGCGGTCGCCGCACCGCACATCGTGGCGCGCGAGAGCACGCTGACCGGCTCCATAGGCGTGATACTGGAACTGGGCGACGTGTCCGGCCTGCTGGACAAGCTCGGCATCAGGGCGGACCCGCTTGTCTCCGGACCCTTGAAGGGGCAGCCCAGCTTCACCGCGCCGCTGTCGGCGCCGGGCCGGCAATACCTGCAAGGGCTCGTGATGGACCTCTATGACCAGTTCGTCGGCATCGTCGCCAGCGGCCGCCACATGAACACGGACAAGGTCAGGCAGCTTGCCGACGGCCGCGCCTATACCGGCCGGCAGGCGCTGGGCCTGGGGCTGATCGACGAGATAGGCGGCGAGCAGCAGGCACTGCACTGGATGCAGACGCAACGGCATCTGGACGCCGCCCTGCCGGTGCGCGACGTGGACAGAGGCGGCTGGCTGAACAGGATGAGCAAGGCCGGCACCGCCGACAGCCTGCTCGGCCTGCTGTTCGGCGCACGCGAGGGGCTGAGCCAATCCCTTCATGTTGACGGGTTTTACGCGCTCTGGCAGCCTTCCCTCATGCGGAATTAAGGAGTGGCGAGTGCCGTCTTGGGTTTTCGCTGGCACTTGCCCATGACAAGATCCGAGCTTATCGCCGAGCTCGTGGCCGCCAACCCGCATCTGCGCGCGCCGGACGTGGAGCTGATCGTGGGCACGGTGTTCGACGAGATTTCCGAGGCACTGACACGCGGCGAGCGGGTGGAGTTGCGCGGCTTCGGCGCCTTCACCATCAAGCGGCGGGACGCACGGACCGGCCGCAACCCGCGGACGGGCGAGGCGGTGCCGGTCGACGAAAAAGCGGTGCCGTTCTTCAAGGCCGGCAAAGAACTCCGCGAACGGGTGAACCGGACCTCGATCAAAGCCCGCGCCAAGGCTTCGGCCTAGACGGATCGGGACGCCATGCTTCGCTTCATCCTACTCCTGCCGTTCCTCATCCTGCTGATCGTGTTCGCCCTGTCGAACCCGCAGGAGACGCCGCTCGGGCTTTGGCCGACGGATCTCACCGTGGAGGTTCCCGTCTCGATCGCCATACTGGTGGCGTCCGGCCTGTTCTTCTTCCTCGGCGCGCTGTTCGTCTGGTTCGGCACGGTCGCGGCGCGGCGCCGGCATCGCCAGGCCGAACGGCGGGCGCGCGCGCTGGAGGCGGAGTTGAAGACGCATACGGCGCCGCCGCCCATCACGCGGCCCGCGCGTGTGGCTCTGGTCGGGCCTAAGTGAGCCAGGCAAGGCCTTCTTTGAAAAACAAACCCTGTCTGCCCCGCATCCGCACCAGCCGGGGAGCTTCCGACAGTGCCGGCGGCCTGGCAGCGTTGGCGGCGCAGACGTCTCCCCGAAACAGCGGGCCCTGCCTGCTTGCCCGATGAGCGTCCGCGTCAAGATCTGCGGCGTGAACAGCGATGCGGCGTTTGACGCCTGCGCCGAAGCCGGCGTGGACTGGATCGGCTTCGTCTTCTTCCCGCCTTCCCCGCGCTACGTGACCCCGGCCGCGGCGGGCGCGCTCTCCCATCGCATGCCGGGCGGCCCCAGCCGGGTCGGCCTGTTCGTGGACCCGACGGACGACGAGGTGTCGGCAGCACTGGACTCGCTGGCGTTGAGCGCGCTGCAGCTCTACGCCGAACCGGCGCGCATCGGCGCCGTGCGCGCGCGGTTCGACGTGCCGGTCTGGCGCGCGGTGGGCGTGTCCAGCGCCAGGGACCTGCCAGAGGGCGCGGGTG
>CAHJWU010000103.1 GCA_903643085.1 Rhodospirillales bacterium | reverse complement strand
CCACGCAGGCGCGCAGCCAAGAAACCGGCGTATCCCGGCCGCGGCACCGCCGGTCAGCGGCGCCGCCGGGCCGCCCGTATTACGGCGCGGCCGCCATCGCCCTCCTGCCCGCGCACCGGCGCGCGGGAGCGGCTCTGCTCAGTTGACGAACGTCACGCCGGTGGCGCAGCGGTCCCGGAACGCCCTGGGCGACTCTCCCGCCGCCTTCTTGAAGGCGAACGAAAAGGCGCTCGGATGGCGGAAGCCGAGCTTGTAGGAGATCACCTTCAGGGGAAGGTTGCTGTCGAGCAGCATCTCCTTGGCGCGGGTCACCCGCAGCTCCTCGATGAAGTGGTGCAGCGTGTGTCCGGTGGTCGCCTTGTAGATGCGCCGCAGGTGCGCCACGCTGACGCCGCATTGCCCGGCCACGCCCGCCAGGGTGGGCGTGCCGTCCTGAAACGACATGATGTAGTCGCGTATCTGCCTGAACCGGCCAGCGGACAAGCCGATCCTGCTGTCGCCGGCCGCCGCCTCGGAGCCGTGCCGCATGCCGAAATGGCGCACGATGTCCACCGCCATCGACGCGCCGAGTGACTCGGCGATGAGGTTGCTGGCGAAGCCGGGCTCCACCATCTCCCGGGTGAGGCGCCGCAAGGCGTGTTCCAGGTCCGCGTTGTGAAGGTCCAGGCTCGGGGTCAGCGGACGGTCGCTGCGGCTGAAATCCGCACCGGTGACCTCTTCCATCCACTCACGGTCGAACAGGCATACGAGCGCGCGCACGTTCTCCTGCTCGTTTGCGGCATGGGCATGTGTCGGCACGCCCGCCGGATGCAGCATCAGCTGTCCGAACATCGCCTGTTTTCCCGCCTGGAGACAGGCCTTCGTCTTGATCCGGTAAGGCCTGATGCGCCAGCGGAGCATGAGCGCATCCTCGCGGTCCTCGATCTCGGCGCCGGCGTCCCAGTGATAATCCACGACCTGAAACCTGGCGCCGACTGTCCGCACCTCGGACAGTACCAGGCTCTGCACTGACTGGCCCATACTTCCTCCACATTCCGCTCGGGCGGAATTTTTCTTAGGAGCCGAGCTATAGGCACGCTCCGGCCGACCTGCAACTTTTCCGACGATTTTGTTCGCTGGGTGAACAGCTCCGGACTGACGCGTCCGCCTGTCCAGTCGCGCCCGTCCAGTCCGGCCCGTCCAGTCCCGCCCGTCCAGTCCCGCCTGGCCGATCCTGCCAGGCCGCGCCGCCCGGCGCCCGCTCGGGCGGGCGCCAAAGCGTCAGGCTGCCTTGGTCTCGTCGAGGATGACCGTCTTGTATTCGAGATAGTACTCGATCCCGCGAAGGCCGCCCTCACGGCCGACCCCGGACTGCTTGAACCCGCCGAAGCCGATCGAAAAATCGAACTTGAGGCCGTTCTGCGCCATGGTTCCGGTCCTGACGCCGCGCGCGACCCGGTAGGCGGCCTCGGCGTCGTTGGTGAACACCGAGCCCGCCAGGCCGTAGATCGTGTCGTTGGCGATCGCTATCGCCTCGTCCAGCGTCTCGTAGGTGATCACGCACGCCACCGGCCCGAAAATCTCCTCGCGCGCGATCGTGGCCGAATTGTCCACGTCCACGAACAGGGTCGGCTCGACGTAGAAGCCGCGCGCCAGGTTCTCCGGACGGCCGCCGCCCACGGCGAGCACGCCCTCGCTCCTGCCCTTCTCTATGTAGCTCATCACCTTGTCGAGATGGCGCTTGCCTGCGGTCGGCCCGAGATAGGTCTGCGGATCGTAGGGATCGCCCACCTTGAGCCCACGCATAGCCGTGGTCATCGCCGCCACGAACTCGTCCTTGCGCGCGCGCGGGACGAGTATGCGCGTGAGGTTGGTGCAGAACTGTCCGGTCAGGTTCGAGATGGTGTAGGCGAGGTTCTGCGCCGCCGCGCCCATGTCGTAATCGTCAAGCACGATGGCGGCGGACTTGCCTCCGAGTTCCAGCGTCACCCGTCCGATGCGCGCACCCACTTCCGAGGCGATCTTGCGGCCGGCCGCCGTGCTGCCGGTGAAGCTCACCTTGTCGACGTCCGGGTTCAGCACGAGCTCGTTGGCGATGTCGGTCTCGGCCGGCAGCAGGTTGATCACCCCGGGCGGAAAGCCCGCCTGCTCGGCGCACTCCGCCAGTATGTAGGCTTCCAGCGGCGTTTCGGGCGCGGGCTTGAGGATGACCGTGCAGCCGGCCAGCAGCGCCGGCGCGATCTTCACCAGCATCAAATAGAGCGGCCCGTTCCACGGCGCGATCGCGGCCACCACGCCGGCGGGCTCGGCGACGAGCATCCCCCTGCTGCCGGGAAACACCGTGGGCATCTCCCGCACCCATTGTATCTGCTCGACCAGCGCCGTGTTCATGCCGATGAAATCGATCCCGGCCGCGGTGCCCTGCTGCGCCATCTCGAACGGCGCGCCCATCTGCCTGGTCCAGCAATGCGCAAGCTCGCGTGTCCGCAAGGTCAGCGCCGCCGCCCACGCCTCGAGGACCCGCGCGCGCTCCTGCGGCGTCATGCGCGGCCAGGGGCCCTGGTCGAACGCCTGCCGCGCCGCCGCCACCGCCCGCGCCACGTCGGTCGCGTCGGCGGACAGGACGGACATGAACACCTGCTCCGTCGCCGGATTGACCAGGTCGAGACGCCGCGCCGAGGCGGACTCCACCCAGGCGCCACCGATGAAAAGCCTGTCCGGGTGAGCGATCGAGATGGTCTCGTGAGCGAGGTCGGTCATGGCGATCCTTCTGGGATGGTGGCACCGGACAGGCGTCGGCGGCGGGGTGTCAGGCCCCGCGCCACGCACGGCCGGCGCCGCGCGTGCGCGTCAGAACGTGTAGGTGAGGATTCCGCCGTAGATCGCCGGCGCGCCGGGTGCATACACGAAGCCTTCGGAGCCGGAGTTCTCCTCGCCTCCTATGTAGTACCGCGTGCCGGTGATGTTCTTTCCATAAGCGCGAAGCGACCAGTGGTCGTTGTTCGGCAGCATGTAGGTGACCGAGGCGTCGAGCAGGCCGTAGGATTTCTGGTGGATGAAATTGTCCGGCGAAAAATAGAAAGACCCGCGGAAGGCATAATTCTGGTTGAAGTTCAGCCGGCCCCAGGAGAACGCCGTGTCGTAGTTGAAGCCGAAATTGAAGGCGAATTTCGGTGCTTCCGGCAGCTGCTTGCCGTCCGCGTTGCCCGCGGTCGATAGCGATCCATAGGGCGGATCGGGATTGGGCGTGTAGAAGGGAGCGTTCGGGAAATTCGTGTAGTGCGAATCCAGGTATGCCCCTCCTGCGCGGGCGGTCAACCCTGGCAGGATCACGTATTCCGCCTGGAGTTCCCCGCCGAGAACCTGGGCCGAACCGGCGTTCGCCAGGAAGATGAGGTGGTTGACCACTTCCTGGACCTGTGGGTCGCCGAGGTTGTAGTAGAAGAAGGCGCCGTTAAGAAGCAGCCGCCCGTCCAGCAGGGTGCTTTTCGCGCCGATCTCATAGGCCGTCAGCTGCTCGGGTTTCGTGGGCGGCGCGCTGAAGGGCAGAAGATTGTAGGTGCCGGCCTTGAAACCACGGCTGACGGAAATGTAGGTCAGCAGGTTGTTCCCGAAGGAATGGTCGAGGCCGAACTTGAACGAGGGTTCCTGGAACTCGGCCGAATCCTTCGCCGGCGTGTTGAAGACGCCGATGCCAGGAACACCCACCCGCGTGTTTCCGCCGCCATCCAGGTCGTCGATCGTGTAGCGTATCCCCAGAGTGAGGTTGGTGGAGAAGGGCAGGTGGATCGTCGTCTGCCCATAGGCTGCGTAGTCCTTGGTGCGCTCGTGCGAGTACAGGCCCACCTCGCTGCCGTGCGGCAGGACCGGACCGAAGGCGCCGCCCAGAACGTCGATGGCGAGGCCAGGGCCGGTGATGCCTGTCGGCTCATAGGAGGCAAACTCGTTCAGGTAGAACAGGCCTGCGATCCAGTCGACGACACTGCCGGGCTTGGATGCCAGCTGGAACTCCTGGGTGAAGGTGCGGCTGTGCGAGTTGAGCGCATACGCAAGTCCCGGCTCGGGTGAGTACGTGCCGTCCACCTGATAGTCTTCTGCGTTCTGCCTGTAGCCGGTGATGCTGGAAAACTCGGCGAAGCCCAGATCCTGGTCCAGCCTGGCCGACCCCCCGAAGCCGCGCTTGTGCGTCTGCAGCGGGTAGTAGTTCTGCTCGTCGTAGAAGCCCACGGGCGAGTGTCGGACGGGCGCGCGGTTATACGGCGCGAGCGAATAGAAGTCCGGCGAGCCGACCGACGTTCCAGGGATGTTGTTCGTATACGCGCCGAGGTCGGAGGAGCTCTGCGAATAGTCCGCCGACACGCGCAGCCGCGTCGTGGATGAAAGATCGAACAGCCATTTGGACCGGACGATCAGCGGATCGTTGTAGCCCACGGGTGCGTTCGACGTGATGTTTCGGCCCCATCCCTCGCCCTGCCAGCCGTTCAGGACCGAGATGTTGGCCGCCACCCCCGTGGCGACCGGCCCGGACAGGTAAAGCTTCTCCGTCGTGGTGTTGTAATTGCCGTAGCCGACGGCGGCGCTGCCCTGGAACGTCGAGGACGGATCGCGCGTGATGATGTTGAGCAGCCCGGCGCTGGCGTTGCGGCCGAACAGCGTGCCCTGCGGCCCGTTCAGCACCTCTATGCGATTGATGTCGTACAATTCGAGAAACGCCTGGTCCAGCCGCGACACGTAGACGTCGTCCAGATACACCGCGACGCTCGATTCGTTGCCGTTGACGGCATCGGGATTGCCCACGCCGCGCAGGAACGGCAGCAGCGTGCCTCCGCCGCCTTCGGCAACCGTCAGGGTGGCGACGTGGTTGGCCAGGCCGGTGGCGCTGGTGACGCCGCTGTTCACCAGCTGCTTGCTGGTCAGCGCCGTTATCGCGACAGGAACCTTCTGCAGCCTCTGCGACCTTTTCTGGGCCGTGACGACAACTTCCTCGATCTTGCGTGACGTGGAGGGAGTCTGAGCCACGGAGGGCGCGGCGCCGGCCGCGGCACTCTGCGCTGCGGCATCAGACGTGGCGGCACACACGATCAAAGTGATAGTCGCGCGCACGCAGCGTTTGTTCCGACCCGGCCGAACCATGTCCACCCCCGATTTTTCGACAATCTTGAAGGCGAACCGACAGTCGCGTAAATCCGGTGAGGCTTGCGCATTGTGCGCCAAGCGTGCGGAGTTCGCGCGTCTGCAAATCGCATGTGCGACTCCCAGGCGATCCCGGACGTTCACGCGCGATAAAGCCGTCCTGCGACTGCCAAAATCACCTTACCTGTCCTGCAACAACCTACAACCAGGCCGCGCAACTCTGCCGGGTAATGCAATTTTCAGGTATCATCTGCACGCGCTGGCCCACCAGCCTCGCCATCTCGGTGGACGAGGCACTGCCTGCAGCATCAGCAGCCGCATTAAGTGACACAGAGAAAGCAAGCAGTCCTTTTCTGGAAAAAAGGACCAAAAAACTTTTACTCTGCCGCATCTGCGGCGTGCGGGTGCCTCCGGACGCGCCGAAGCGGTTGAACCTGCGCAGGGACAAAAGTTTTTTGCTTCTTTTTTGCAAAAAACAAGGCCTCGCCTGCGCCTTCCGCCTCAAGGTGACGCGTTGCGCTCCTCCCAGTCCTGCAGCGCCCGCTCCACGCGCGCGACGCAGCCGCGCAGCTTGTCGAGGTGGCGCTCGGCCGCCTCCTCGGGCGTCATCACGCTGCGGAAGAACACGATGTTGATCGCGCCGGCCACCGTCCGGTCGGGCGCCATGACGGGCAGGGCGATCGCGCTGATCTTGCTCTCCGTCAGCCCCGCGGCCGCCGCGTAACCGCGCTGCCGGACAGAGTCGGCCAGGCGGCGGACCGCGTCGCGGTCGCGCGTGTACGCCGCGTTCGGGCCGCCAAGCCGCTCCACGATCGCGAGGGAGGAGTCGAGCTCGTCGGCGGACATGCCGGACAGGATCGCCAGGCCCAGTGCGGACCGGGTCAGAAGCCGCTCCTTGCCGATCATGCCGCGATGGATGGACATCGGGCTGATACGGTGCGTCGAGAGGCGGATCAGCACCCGTCCGCCCTCCAGGCTCGCGAAGTCGCACGGCCACAGCAGCTCCTTCGTCAACTCGAACAGGTTGGGCCAGGCGAACTGGGCGACGATGTCGGCGTCGCGCAACCCGTCGGCCAGCTCGGCGAACTTGGTGGTGAGTGCCACCGCGCCGTCCTCCACGCGTCTGGTGACGTAGCCCAGCTGTTCGAGCGTATGGACGATCCGGTAGGCGGAAGAGCGCTCCACGTTGGCCAGCGTGCTCAGCTTGCCGATACGCGCCCAGCCGAGCTTGCTGAGCGCCTCGAGGATCTGAAATCCGCGCGTCAGCGAACGCACGTCTTTGTAGGGTGTGTCTTCCGATGCGCTCATCGCGGACTCCGCTTACAGCAGCAAGCCTTTAGGCTGATCGACAGAAAGCAGGCAGTCCTTTTCCGGGGTGCTCCCTGCCGGTGCCCGTCTCGGCATCCGCCGGCACAGACCAGATGTTCGCTCCTCTCAAGGAAAAAGGCCCTGCTCGCTCCGGACCGGTCAGCGGCTGCCCGCGTCGGGTGTGCGCCCGCTACGCGTGCCCCGCCACGCGCCTAGGCGCGCTCGCGGGCCTTGAGCATGTCGAGCGCCACGTCGACGATCATGTCCTCCTGGCCGCCCACCATCTTGCGTCGGCCGAGCTCCACCAGGATGGCCCGCGTGTCGAGGCCGTACGTCGCCGCCGCCTTCTCCGCATGGCGCAGAAACGACGAGTACACGCCCGCATACCCCAGGCTCAGCGTCTCCCGGTCCACACGCACCGGCCGGTCCTGCAGCGGCCGCACGAGGTCCTCGGCGGCATCCATCAGCGCGTTGACGTCGCAGCCGTGGCGCCACCCCTTGCGATCGGCCGCCGCAACGAACACCTCCAGCGGCGCGTTGCCCGCGCCCGCGCCCATGCCGGTGAGGCTGGCATCGATTCGTACCGCGCCCGCCTGCGCCGCGACGATCGAGTTCGCGACGCCGAGCGAGAGGTTATGGTGCGCGTGCATGCCGCGCTGGGTGTCGGGCTTGAGCACGCGGTCGTAAGCCTGCAGGCGGTCGCGCACGCCGTCCATGTCGAGAGCGCCGCCTGAATCGGTCACGTACACGCACTGCGCGCCGTAGCTTTCCATCGTCAGCGCCTGCGCCGCCAGGGCCTCGGCGTCTATCATGTGGCTCATCATCAGAAAGCCGGCTACGTCCATGCCGAGGTCGCGGGCGAGGCCGATATGCTGGCGCGACACGTCCGCCTCGGTGCAATGGGTCGCCACGCGCACGGAGCGCACGCCTATGGCGTAGGCGCGCCGCAGATCCTCCACCGTGCCGACGCCCGGCAAAATGAGCGTGGTCAGCACCGCGCGCGTCAGGACGTCCGCCACCGCCTCCAGCCACTCCCAGTCGGTGTGCGCGCCGAAGCCGTAGGTGAAGCTCGCGCCGTTGAGCCCGTCGCCGTGCGCCACCTCGATGGCGTCCACTCCCGCCGCGTCCAGCGCTGCGGCGATCGAACGGACGTGGTCGATGCCGTACATGTGGCGTATGGCATGCATACCGTCGCGCAGCGTCACGTCCTGGATGTAGAGGTCGCCTGTCCGGACATCGAACGCAGCCATGTCAGTTCTCCTCCGCGATCTGCATCACCGGGCGCCGGGCGCGCCCACCGTCATCCCGGCCGCCGCCGCGTGCGGTACGCGCACATCACGCCACCCTGCCGGGCGCGCGGGCAAGGTAGCCGGCCGGATCGGCGATGCGCCCCTCGATCGCGGAAGCCGCGACGATGGCGGCGTTGCCCAGTATCACCTCGGACAGCTGGCTCCCCATCCTGCCGCGCAGCGTCTCCACCGAGGTCGATATGCAACGCTCGCCGTCGCCGAGCTTGAGCGGCGAGAGGTTGCCGCTGTAGCAGCCGCCGCAGCCCGGATGCGTCACGGTGGCGCCGGCGTCGAGGAAGACCTGGGTGAGGCCCGCCGCCGCCGCGTCGCGCGCGGTGTCGGCCGAGATCGGCGTCACCACCAGCCTCACGCCCGGATGAACCTTGTGGCCCCTGAGCACGTCGGCGGCGAGCGCCAGGTCAGACAGCCGGCCGCCGGAGCACGAACCGATGTTCGCGGCATCGATCGGCTGGCCGAGCACCGCGCCGAGCGGCCGGACGAGTTCGATCTCGTGCGGACCCGCGACGAGCTGTTCCAGCCGCGCCAGATCGTAACTCACCACATCGGCGTAACCGGCGTCCGCGTCGGCGGCGACCGGCTCGAAGGGTTCGCGTGCGCGTCCCTCCAGGTAGTCCAGCAGCACGTCGTCGCAGGGGAACACGATGGTCAGCGCGCCGATCTGGACCGCGCCGTTGGCGATGGCGAGGCGCACGTCCATCGGCAGCGTGGCGACGCCCGGGCCTGAGAACTCCAGCACCTTGCCGCTGATCCGGTGGCCGAGGTCCTGGATCAGGCGATAGACCACGTCCTTGCCGCTGACGCCACGCGGCAGCGCGCCGGTCAGGTCCACGCGCACCGATTCGGGCACGATCATCCAGATGTCGCCGGTCAGGATGATCGGATCGACCCCGAACAGGGCGGGCAGCGCGAAGCAGTTCGCCGCGCCCATGGTGGAGCTCTGCGTGTCGGCGCCTATGCACACGGTGCCCGGCAACGCCCAGCCGCGCTCGACCGGTATCTGGTGGGATATGCCGTTGCGTCCGAGGTCGTAGACGTTTTCGGCCGGAATGCCCTGCGCGCGGGCGAAGGCGCGTATCTTGGGGTGCTCCTTGGCCGCCTGCTGCGGGAACCAGTCGGGCTGGAAGATGTGATCGAAGCAGAAAATGATGCGCGCCGGGTCCCAGACCTTGAGGTCCTTCTCCACGAAGCTGTCGATGAAGGTCGTCCCGTCCAGGTTGGTCATCAGGCTGATGCGCGCCAGTATGGCGTCGCCTGGCGCCACGCTGGCCGCGCCCGAGGCCCTGGCGAGGAGCTTGCACGCCATTGTCCCAACCATCGTCGTTCCTCCGGCTGACCTGCTTTCCGCCCTGGATAGACCGTCGCCCTCTCCTCACATAGACCGGCGAGGGAAGAGCGCGAGCGTCTTTGGAGTAGCCGAACCAGACAATACGCGCGAGATGTGCGCATCGGCGGCGGAAACCGCGCCTGTCCCCGCGGCCAGCCGCGCAAGGCCAAACCAGCGCCGCCCCGCATCTCAGCCCGCGCCGACAAGGACCAAAAGTTTTTTGCTTCTTTTTTTCAAAAAAGAAGGCCTTGCCTGCCCGGCCATCCTCCGGCCCGATGTCAAGAACCGTCAGCTGATGCCGTGTCGCCCCCGCCTCACCGAGGCGCCAGCGCGGTGAACAGCAGGGCGGCGACGGTGATGGTGACAGGCAGGGTAAACGCCCAGGCCAGAGCGATGCGCGTCAGCATGCCGGGGTTGATGCCCGCGCCCGATCCCACCATCGTGCCGGCGATGCCGGAGGTGATGATGTGCGTGGTGCTGACGGGCAGGCCGGTGAACCCGGCCGTGCCGATCAGCAGCGCGCCCACCAGCTCGGCAGAGGCGCCCTGCGCCGGCGTCAGGTGGGTTTTGCCAAGACGCTCGCCCAGGGTGTTCACGATGCGCTTGTAGCCGATCATGGTGCCGAGGCCGAGGCAGACGGCGCTCAGCAGGCGCACCCACCAGGGCGCGTATTCCACGGCCGAGTGCATGCCGCCGCGCAGTTTCGCCGCCAGCGCGCGGTCCTGCGGAGTGGCGGCGCCGTTCTTGCCGATCGCCTTCAGTTCGGACGCCAGCGTGTAGACTTCCGCGCGTATGCCCGACCGCGTGGCCACCGGATCGGCCTGGCCGCCGGCGCCCGGGTCGCTGCTCTGCGGCGCGCTGCCGGAAGGTCTGGCGTCGGTGCCCAGGACCGGCGCCGCCG
>CAHJWU010000102.1 GCA_903643085.1 Rhodospirillales bacterium | reverse complement strand
CCGCGGCTCCATAAACATCGGCAGAGGGGTCCTTTTTGGCCGCCGATTGGGGGTCCCTTTTGCGTGCCGATTGACAATTGATCGCGTGCTACGCAAGTACGCTGCCGGTATCGGCTTAGAGCGGGGCTATTCAGCGCACTCAATGCGGGCGACGTTCATTACCACGGCACTCGAAAACGGGGCGCAGTTGGAGGACGTGCAGAAAGCAGCGGGACACCGAGACCCATCGACCACGAAGCTTTATGATCGTCGCGGATATAATCCGGAGAAGGCAGCAAGCTTTTTTGCTATCTACTAATTTCAAGAAGCCGAGCATCGGCGTTAATTCCAGGGAGCGGACTAAGTGAAGCTAATCGGTGCCCACGCTAAGAACTACCGTAACATCCTTGACTCAAACCCAGTGGAGATCACACAGGCAACATGCTTAGTAGGCAAGAATGAGGCCGGAAAATCCGCGTTTTTGAAAGCCCTTGAGGGGCTCCGATCCACTGATCCCAATTTCACGCAGTACAACAAAATCACCAATTATCCACGTCAGAACCTCTCGGACTATTCCACCATTCACGGCGACGTCGAAGCTGTCGTGATGACTGCAAAGTGGAAACTTGAGCCTTCTGACGTGACGGCAGTTGAGTCCGAGTTAGGAGCAGGCGTCATAGAATCTGAGGTATTCGAAGTCTCTAAAACCTATGAGAGTACTGGAACCACATGGACACTGTCGGTCGACAAGGCGAAGGTACTGGATCATCTAGTTGCAAAGTGCGGGTTAGCTGCGGACGACAGGGCGGTGCTTGCCGAAGCACGCAGCACAGTCAGAGCCTATGATGCCTTGAAGGCTTTAGCTACACGTACAGCTTCTCAAGAGGCACTATTTCAACTGATCCAAACGTTTAGAGAGAACTCCGAGGGTCTTCGTGCAATAGACATCATCTCGAAGAGAATGCCGAAATTCATGTATTTCTCTCATTGGGATCGCATGAGCGGAGAGCTTTCAATAAACCAGCTTAACGCTGACAAACAGCAGAATAAAGACATGTCGAGCGGTGACCGGGTCTTTCTAGACTTTCTAGAATATGCGGGAACTACTCTGGATGAACTTGTGGCAACAAACCAATTTGAGGAGCTAAATGCAAAATGTAAAGCGGCCGCTCTTAGAATTACAAACCAGATTTTTGACTACTGGACTCAGAACGACGAGCTCAAAATCAAGGTAGTATTGTCAGAAGGAAAGTCAGGCGACCCGGCCCCGTTCAATGTAGGTCCAGTGGCGCGCGCAAGAGTAGAGAACAACCTTCATGGTGTTACGGTGCCATTCTCAGAGCGTTCCGCCGGGTTTATTTGGTTCTTTTCCTTCCTCGTGAAATTCGCGCAAATCAAGAAGAGTCATGGCAGTGTCATCCTTTTATTGGATGAGCCGGGTCTCACGCTTCATGGAACGGCGCAACTCGACCTACTGCGGTATTTTGCGGAGGAGATTGCGCCAAATCACCAGCTAATCTGGACCACTCATTCGCCATTCATGGTACCTCCCGATAATCTAGCATGTGTCCGGACTGTTGAAGATGTTGTCGTACGTGACCCGCGAGGCCGAAAAAAGTCGATCGGGACAAAAGTCCGGTCTGACGTTCTAACAACCGATCCACAGACGAACTTTCCAATATTCGGGGCCATGGGTTTTGAGGTCACCCAGACTCTGGTCATCGGGAAGAATACTTTGCTTGTCGAGGGACCCAGCGATATCCTATATCTGCAAGCAGCTTCAGCCGTCTTAAAAGCAGCAAGCCGACGACATTTGGCAGCTCAGTGGGCGATCTGTCCCTCAGGCGGTATAGACAAAATTCTGCCATTTGTGAGATTGTTTTATGGAAACAAGCTCAACGTCGCTGTGCTCACGGACTTTGAACGCGGGCAGAAACGTAAACTCGACGAACTCCACAAGGCAGCTCTTTTAGAGCAGGACCGAATCATCCTTGCGACAGAAGTCGCCGGCAAAGAAGAGGCAGATATTGAGGACTTTTTCGAGCCGGAGGTCTTTGTTGATCTTATTAACAAAACCTATCGGTTGAGCGGCGAGCATCAGCTCACGATTGAGAAGCTTGATCAAGCCGACACAAATACTCAGCGACTTGTAAAGAAAACAGAGGCTTATTTTCGGCTTTTGCCTGCCGGGGTTCCAGAGTTCAGCCACTTTGACCCGTCAATGTATCTCTTGCAGCATCCGGAAGTCCTTAAGGGCAAAAGCAAGGCAGTGCAGGCAACACTCGACCGTTTTGAGGCCGCATTTGAGCGCATCTCTAAGTTCGCAACCTAGACATCCGGTCATTCATTTTACAACCTGTTATGATCCTAAACGGTCGTTTGGGATCATAACAGCCGTGCGCACTCGCGCACTCTACGGCGTTGAACCTACCAGTGCGGGACGCGCCCCGAAAGCTAGACTCAGATACGCTCCACCTCATCCAGGCTGATGTCGTCGCGCCGGCGGTCATAGAGCTGGGTAGTGCGCGTACTGGCGTGGTTGGCCATGGCCGCGGCGTTCTCTAGCGTCCCGCCGTTCTTGAGGTAGGCGGTAATGCCCGTTGCCCGGAAGCTGTGGTTGCCAATCTTCGCGCCGATCGCCGCAGCCAGCGCCCGCCGACGCACCATGGCGTATGCGTTGGCCTGGGGTAGGGGAGTCCGGGTTAGGATTTGCGTGCCGCGGCGGATAGTCCGGAACAGCGGCCCCTTGGCGTCGTCCGCAATACCAGTGCCGCCCAGGTAGGCGTGCAGGTATTCTTCGAGAGTATGATGGCAGGGCATCTCGTGCCGCTTGCCGCCTTTCTCGCGTAGCCGCACCCAAAGCTTAAGGTTCTGCACGAAGACGTCCTCCACCTTCATGGCCAGGGCCGCGCCGATCCGCCCGAAGCTGTAGACCATGAGCGCGATCAGCGCCCGGTCGCGCAACCCGATCGGGGTGGTAACGTCGATACTGTCGAGCAGCGTCCGGGCTTCGGCTGGCTCGAGCACCGGCGTCTTGCCTTTGCGGACGCTGTGCGCCGGCCCGCGCACCGAGGCTGCTGGGTTGAGCGGCACGACCTGGCCCATGACCAGCCAATCGAAGACGTGGCGGATGGCGGCGAGCTGCTGCTTCACCGTCGGCGCGGCATGCTCCCGCGTCTGGCCCTCGATCCAGGCCGCCACGTGTAGCGGCTGCACCGCGGCGATCGACTGCACCGCGTGCTCCTCGCACCAGGTCAGGAAATCCGTCACGGCGCGCGCGTAGGCCCGCCGCGTATGCGGGTTGCGGATGGTGGAAGCGAAGAATTCGAGGAAGCGGACGCTGGCGCGCTCGCCCGCAGCAGCCACCAGGGTGGGCAAGCCGAGCTGGTCGATGCCGGCCGGCAGGCCGCCTTGGCTGACCGCGGGAACGCCGCCGGTCAAGGCTGCCGCCCGTGCGCCTGGCGAGCTTGACGCGCCGTCGCGACCGCCTCGTTGGCTAGCGCTTCAATCACATCAGCCGGCAGGTCCGCGAAGCCGGCACGAGCCTCGGCCATGGTCTGGTCCAGCAGGCGCCAGTTGACCGCATCCTCGATGAACTTGGACAGGCCGCCTTTCTTCATGCCGCGCTGGGCGAGGAAGCTGCGCACCGCGATGTCAGTCTCGCGCGATACCGAAACGCTCCAGCGAATGATGGTGTTATTGGGCATGGGCGGCTCCACGCGAATACGGCCTCCGATTACCTGCCTCGGCGACCAGGTAGTGTACGCGCCATCCATCACGGCCCCGCCCCGCCCCTAGCGAGGTAGTCGGCCGGTTTCAGGATACGCACGCCTCGCCAGGGATCCAGCACCAGCAAATCGGCGTCGCTGCTGACGATCGTCGTGGCCGCGGCCGCAAGGGCCAGCTCCAGGTACTTGTTGTCCTTGGCATCGCGGCAATCGGTCACGATCACTGTCGGCACAATAACGGCAGCGAGGGCGCGAAATTGCCCCAATAGGTCGACCCGCAGCTCTGGATTGATGTAATTCGCCAGACCCGGGCGGTGCAGCACGTCGACAAACTCGGCCATCACAGGTTCGGACACGGCAACTCGGCCAGTTCGAAGAGCGTGGCGTACAGCCAGGTCGGGCACGCTGCCCTGGCGGAATGTCGCGCTGACCAGTGTCGAGGCATCGACGATGATCACGGGGAGGGCAGCGCGCTCGGCTCCCGGCGTTCGGCGTTGTAGGCGGCGAGCTCCGCGTCAAGAATCTCACCGGTCAGGCCGCGCCGTCGCGCTTCATCGGAGAGGGCGTCCATCGTGGCAAACAGGCCCTCGATGCTTGCCGGCTGCAACATGCGGCTGACTAGGCGGCCAGCGAGCGCGCGCGTGACCGGATCGTCCAGCCTGGCTGCGACGCTGGCCTCGATGGGGATGTGCACGTCGACGGTGTGGGTGTCGGGCATAGCTGGCTCCTGACGCGGAGCCTAGCCGGTTCGGCCATGTCGGGGCAAGCTGATATGTATGATAAATGATATTATCATATGTAACTTTGTAACTGGCCTGCCATGCTGTAGCAATTGGCTGGAGCTTCGTCCGCTTCCGGATGCTGGCCCGAGCGCCGGAACGTTCAAGATAGGCGCTTTGCCGCCGAAAGCTCACGAGCGTTTCTACGACGGGTGGGAGAGTGGCTGGAGCAGATGTTCTATTGCGCCTTAGAAAAGGTGCGCCTCAATTGGCCGAACAGCAGCTTACCAATGTCTTTCCAGGCAGCATCAGCCAAGGTGTTATATTATTACTTATAGTGTAACAGCCGTGCCCTGATATCCCCGATGAGAGAGGCCTTTTCGGCGGTTCCAGCCTGTATGCGGGTAGTGAATTGATACACTTCTCACGACATGACGCCCAAACCCGCGCAAAGGCTCCTGCTCGGCCGGTCTCGATCGGGTGCAGTTCACCAACACAGACAAGAAGCTTCGCATCTACAACGGAAGCGTGGGCACCATCACGCAGCTGGACCGCGAGAACGGGCGAAGTCACTGTGACTATGGGCGCGGTCGGGAGGGAGAAGACGGTCTACGAGCGACAATGGCTATCGATGTTCCGTGATCAGCTTGCCTGAGTTCCGTCGTCCAAAACTAGGCAGCATGATTTTAAGGCCCACGGCTGTCGTCGCTGCTGCATCCGAATGTGTCCAGCGCAAGTAACGCAACGGCAGCATGCCCGCGCCAAGGACAAAGGTGAGAGCGTCTTCAACCATCGCCTGCGTTGCCCTCGCGTGCACTCTGGCGCCCGAAGCTGTTGCCCAGGCGGTGACCGGACAGCCGGCGAGCGGTATCGAGCAGATCGTCGTCACCGCCTCGCGCACCAACCTACTGCGCCGCGCCGCCTCCGCCAGCCAAGGTGCCATCACCAAAAAGGAACTGACCCTACGCCCGGCCTTCCGCGTCGGTCAGCTGCTTGAGTCGATTCCCGGCCTTATCGTCTCTATCCACTCGGGCGAAGGCAAGGCGGCACAATTCCTCGCCCGTGGCTTTAACCTGGACCACGGCACGGATCTCGCCAACTTCGTCGATGACATCCCAATTAACCGCCCTTCGAACGCACACGGGCAGGGCTACAGCGACCTCAATTTCCTCATCGCCGAGACCTTCGCCGGCCTCGACTACACCAAGGGCACTTACTATGCTTCGGTCGGTGATTTCGGCGCCGTCGCGTCCGACCACATCCATTTTTCCGACGACCTGCCCGACCAGGTGATTGGCAGTGTGGGCACTCTGGGCGACGAGCGCTTCGCCGCCACCGGCACCTATCACCAGGCGAACGGCAACCGCCTGTCGGCAGCCATAGACATCAGCCATCTCGACGGCCCGTTCCAGCCGGGCAACAATTTCCGCAAGCAGGCTGGCGAGATACACTACGCCAGCGGCACGCCCACCGACGGTTTCACACTCACTGGAATGTACTACAAGGGGCAGGGCCGCCTCAGCACGGACCAGCCGCAGCGCGCCGTCTATGACGGGCTGATCGACCGCTTTAGCACGCTGGACCCAACCGACGGCCAGTTCTCCGAACGCGAGAGCCTGTCCGGGCATTACGCGGCGTCGGGCGAGGACTGGCAGCTCACAATGAACGGCTACGGCGTGCACAGCCTGCAGACGCTATGGAACGATTTTACCCATCTCCTCTTCGATCCCGTGCAGGGCGACCAGGAAGGGCAGAACGAAAACCGCATTTCGGTCGGCGGTGCGGCCACCTTCCTGGTCCATACGGAGGTTGCCGGCATTGAGAGCGACCTGCTGTTCGGCGTGCAAGGACGCCACGACGACATCTACGAGGACAAGCGCCACACCCACGCCAGGCAGGTGCTGGACTATTGCGTGAACGGCTCCGGCCGTTACGCCGTGGGCCAGTCCGCCTGCAATGCCGACCGCGTGCAGGTGGCCGATACCGGCCTGTTCGCGGAGGCCACCACGCATTGGATGCCGTTCCTGCGCACCGTGCTCGGCGTGCGCGAGGAGTTCTATAACGCCACCGACCGCAGCCTGCTCACCGGCTTCAAGGGCGTCGGGTCCCAGGCGCTGTTCCAGCCCAAAGGCAGCCTCGTCCTCGGCCCATGGCGCAACACGGAACTTTACGTAAGCGCCGGCCGCGGCTTCCATTCCGACGATGTGCGCGGCGTGTTCCAGACGCTGCCCATAGAGGGCATCCCCGGCGTATCCCACCGCACGCCCTTCCTGGCAAAGGCGGACGGCGAGGAAGTGGGCCTGCGCAGCACGCTGGCACCGCATCTGGACGTGCAGGCGGCGCTGTTCCAGATCGAGTTCGCCTCCGAACTGGTCTATGACCAGGACATGGGCATGGATCAGGCCAACGCGCCCAGCAAGCGCCGCGGCGTGGAGGTCTCCGCCCAGTATCGCCCCTACCCGTGGATCGAGTTAAACACCGACATTGCCGCGACGAAGGCGCGGTTCCGCACCGGCGATCCGGCCTCCTACGGCCTGAACGGGCTGTACATCACCGACGCGCCGGACGTGATCGCCTCGTTCGGCATTCTAATCGACCGCGCAGGCCCGTGGTATGGCGGCCTGCAGCTGCGCTTGCTCGGCTCCTATCCGCTAAATCCGGACAACAAGGTGCGCGGCCAGGGCTACAGCGAGGTGAACCTCGATGTCGGCTACAGGATCGCGCCTGGCACCAGGTTGCAACTCGGCATCTTCAACCTGCTAAATGAAAAGGCCGACGCCTTCGACTACGACTACGTAACCCGTCTGCCTGGCGAGCCGGCCGGCGGCATCACCGACGAACGGCAGGATCTGCAATTCCATCCCATCGAGCCGCTTTCGGCGCGGGTTACGCTGACCCAGACGTTCTAGGCCCTTCTGTCTTGACGATTGTCGCGCGCCGCTACACGGATTCGTGAACCGATTTTGCTAATCACGTTAAGAAAACATGAAAAGTTTTGCATCTCACCTCGGCGAATAGAACGATCTGTGTCGGGTGCGCGCCGCGTCACCCCAACAAACGCTGCCCTCGCACCCCGGAGTCCAAAATGAAAAGAAAGCTGCTCGCCGCCACGGCGATCGCCGTCTCGGCCGTTGCCGCGCCTGCTTTTGCTTCCAGCCATCGTGAGGCACCGATGATCGCCGGCATGCCACGGCTGGACGCGTCTGATTTCTACATGTTCCGAAGCTACGAGTCGGGGCGCCAGGACTATGTGACAATGATCGCCGACTACGTGCCGCTGCAGGATCCCGCCGGCGGGCCGAACTTCTTCAACCTGGACCACACCGGCTATTACGACATCAACATCGACAATACCGGCAGCGGCAAGCCGTCCTTCACCTACCGTTTCCGCTTCTCCACACTGACGCGCGGCCTCGCCGTAAATGTCGGCGGAAAGAGTATTCCGATTCCGTTGATCAACGCCGGGCAGATTACAACCACCAACCGGGCGCTGCAGAACGTTGTCGAGACGTACACGGTGTCGCTCGTCACTTATGCGAACGGCGTGGCTAAGGAGCAGCTTCTGGCAGACGGCAGCGGCTCGACCAGCTTCCTGAAGCCGGTGGATGACATCGGCGACAAGTCCGTGCCGAATTACGCCGCCTACGCGGCACATTACACGTACGCTATCACTATTCCGGGCTGCAGTGCCAAAGGCCGCCTCTTCATCGGTCAGCGCAAAGACCCGTTCGTGGTCAATCTGGGCGAGACGTTCGACCTGGTGAACTATGCCAATCCGGTAGGCGAGCAGTACAACGCGAGCGCCATGGATGACCTGGCGCAGAAGAACGTGACGTCGATCGTCTGGGAGACCCCTGCCGCCTGCCTGACGAACGGCAGCGATCCGGTAGTAGGCGCCTACACCACGTCGTCGATGGGCGTGAAGGGCGCCGGCGGGGCCACCACCTACACGCAGGTGTCTCGCCTGGCCAATCCGCTGGTCAACGAGCTGGTGATCGGCCTGCCGGACAAGGACAAGTTCAACGGCTCGGTGCCTGCGGATGACGCGCAGTTCGGCAAGTATGTCACCAACCCAAGCGTGCCCGCGCTGATCCAGTCGCTGTTTAACACGCCGGCGCCGACGCAATTCCCGCGTCAGGACCTGGTCGCCGTGTTCCTCACCGGCGTCACCGGCCTCAACGCGCCGGCGAGCCTCAGCAAGCCGTCCGAGGAGATGCGTCTGAACACCTCCGTACCCATCACGAAATACGGCTCGCAGAACCGCCTGGGCGTGATAGGCGGCGACAACGCAGGCTACCCGAACGGCCGCCGTCCCGGCGACGACGTGGTGGACATCACGCTGCGCGTGGCCATGGGCAAGCTGTATTCGCTCGGCCTGTACGGCGGAGCGTCTAACGCGCCGTCCGGGAACCTGGAGTTCACCGACGGTGCCTACACCGACGACACGCACTACCTGACGGCATTTCCCTACGTCATGCCGCCGCTCAGCCCGTCGCCGCAGCCGGCGCACCCGTCCGCGACGCCGTAACCAGACAGCTCGCGCAAATGCAACAGTCGGCTTTTCCCAAGAGAAACCCGACTGTTGCAAATGCGGGAAGCAAAGTTTTTTGCAAAAAAAAGAAGGCCTTGCTTCCTTCCACGACAATTCCTCTCTCCCATCTAAGCCGGTATAGAATGAAGCCATTCGGCAGGGCAGCCGTGGCCTGCCTGGCGCTCTACTGCGCAGGCAGCGCCCAAGCGACCCCGTACATCCCAGCCGAAGACAGCGCCGTCCTGGAGCACCTGCCAGGCGCACTGGATCCGGCGGTCAGGGCCGCCCGCCACTTGGACGCGGCACTCGCCGCCGATCCGGTCAACCTTGCCTTGGCGGTGCAGGCCGCCCGGGCAGACATCGACCGCGCGCGCGCGCTGGGGGACCCGCGCTACCTGGGCCGTGCTGAGGCCGCGCTGGCAAGGTGGCCCAACGGGTCGGGCACGCCGGCAGAGGTGCTTCTGCTGCGCGCGGTAATTCTGCAGAGCAACCATGATTTCACCACCAGCCTGGCACTGCTCGGCCAGGTTCTGGCGGCGGATAGTAGCAACGCGCAGGCCTTGTTGACCCGCGCTGCCATCTACCAGGCGCAGGCGGACTACGCCGCGGCGCTGGCCGATTGCGGCCAAGTGGCCACCCAGATACTCGGCTTGGTGCCGGACGTGTGCACCGCGTCGGTCATGTCGCTCACCGGACACGCCAGGTTGGCGCTGGGCGCGGTGACGCTGTCGCTGCAGGTAAACGCGGCGCAGGCCGCACGCGCGCCGGCGGTGGATTTATGGGCACTGACCCTGGCTGCCGAGACCGCTGGCCGGCTGGACGACCCGGGCGCGGAAGCCAGCTACGCCGCGGCGCTGGCGGCCGACCCGGCAGACCCCTATTTGCTGGGCGCCTGGTCGGACTGGCTGCTGGATCACGGCCGGCCCGCCGAGGTGGCAACCCTGCTGTCCGGCCGCACGCGTATCGACCCGCTGCTCCTGCGCCTCACCCTGGCGGAACAGGCGCTGGGCG
>CAHJWU010000101.1 GCA_903643085.1 Rhodospirillales bacterium | reverse complement strand
GACTAACTTGCCAGGCGCGCGTGCCGGCAGCGGAGCGGCGCCAGCGGAGTCAAAAGTTTTTTGCTTCTTTTTTTCAAAAAAGAAGGCCTTGCTTACTTGCCTTCGATAACCGCGCAAGCCGCCGCGAGCCAATCCCGCACGTCCGGCGCCAAATGCGGCGCAAGCCGGGCGTGCACCTCGGCGTGGTACGTGTTCAGCCAGGCGAGCTCGGCGGCGGACAGCAGCGAGGGCTCGATGAGCACGCGGTCGAACGGCGCCCAGGTGAGCGTTTCGAAGCGGTGGAAGGGTTTGCCGGTGGGGAAGTTTGCGGGTTGCACGAGGACGAGGTTTTCCAGGCGTATGCCGTATTCGCCGGGGAGGTAGAAGCCGGGCTCGTTGGAGAGGATCATGCCGTCTTCCAGCGTGGCGGCGCGCAGATGGGGGGAAATGCTGACAGGGCCTTCGTGGACGGAGAGGTAGCTGCCGACGCCATGGCCGGTGCCGTGGTCGAAATCCAGGCCGGCCTGCCAGAGGGCGGCGCGGGCGAAAGCGTCCAGGCGCACGCCGGCTACGTCCGGAAAGGTGAGCGTGCCGATGGCGATGTGGCCCTTCAGGACGCGGGTGTAGCGGTCGCGTATTTCGGCTGTGGGCAGGCCGGGGCCGGTCCAGATGGTCCGGGTGACGTCCGTGGTGCCGTCTGCGTACTGGGCGCCGCTGTCTATCAGGTAGAGCTCGTCCGGCAGGATGGCGCGGTCTGATTCGAGGGACACGCGGTAATGCATGATGGCGCCGTGCTCGCCGGCGGCGCTGATGGCGGGGAAGCTTTCGCCGCGGAATTCGGCGGCTTCGGCGCGGAAGCGGACGAGCTGGGCGGCGGCGGAGAGTTCGGTTTCGTGGCCGGCGGCGTCCTGCACCCAGTGGAGGAAGCGGGCGAGGGCTATGGCGTCGCGGTGCTGGGCGGCGCGGGCGCCCTGCTGTTCGGTGGTGTTCTTGCGGGCCTTGGGGACCAGGCAGGGGTCCTGGCCGGGGATGATGGTGGCGCCGGCCTGGCGTAGGGTGTCGGCGAGCCAGGCGGGGCTGCCTACGGTGTCCAGCCGGACGCGTTTGCCGGAGAGGGCGGCCAGGGCGGCTGGGAGGGCTTCGCGGGGCGCGGTGGCGACCTGGTTGCCGAGGGCTTCGCGAACGGGCTGGGGGAGTTTTTCGGGCGGCATGAAGAGTTCGACGGCGGCGTCCGCGTGGAGGATGGCGAAGCCCAGGGCTATGGGGACGTAGGCGAGGTCCTGGCCGCGTATGTTGAGGAGCCAGGCGATGGAGGCCGGGTCGCTGATGATCGCGGCGTCCTGTCTGGCGGCGCGCAGGTCCTCGGCGAGCCGGGCGCGCTTGGCGGCGGAGGGTTCGCCGGAGTGCGCCTCGATGTGCAGGGTGGCAGGCGCGGTGGGAGGGGCCGGGCGGTCTTGCCAGGCGGCGTCTATGGGGTTTCTGGTGGTGGGGATGAGGGTGAGGCCGGCTTCGCGGTAGCGGGCGAGGGAGTCCTCGCTCATCAGCCAGGGGTCGTAGCCGATCGGGGCGCCTGGCCGGGTGTGGGCGGCGATGTAGGCGGGCGGCGGCGTATCGGTGATGTGCTGGCGGTCCCACAGGGTCGGGTCGGTTTCGCTGGCGAGCTGCAGGACGTAGCGGCCGTCACTGAACACGGCGGCGCGGTCCGGGAAGACGATGGCGAGGCCGGCGGAGCCGGTGAAGCCGGTGAGCCAGGCGAGGCGCTCGGCGCTGGGGGGGACGTATTCGCCGAGGTGTTCGTCGGCGCGGGGGACGATGAAGGCGGCGAGGTTCTGGCGGGTGAGTTCGGCGCGTATTGCGGCCAGGCGTTCGGAAGGGGTCATCGGGCACCGGAATCGGGGAAGAAAGGCAGGCTTCCTGCTTAGCAGAGAAATGACTGTGGCGCGCTGGTCTGTGTAGCTGGGTGGCACATACGCCAGTCTGACGTGTTGCCTCGGCAGTTACGTCTGAGTGGCGTAGCTTACCCGTACCAGGAGGGCGGCACCATAAACACCACAGACTTTTGGACGCAGCATGAAACTGAGGCTGAGTCAGTCGGGTCTGGCGCGAAACTGAATTTCTTAACGGCCCTAGAGAACTAGCACGGAAAGTCCGGCGGCAGATGCCGCTCAGCACACCGGCGGGATCGATCCAACCTCTTCAAAGAATTGGTTGTGGCCAACACCGGTAGGAACTGGTCACGACCTGAACATGCACAGCTTGAATTGATAACGTAACCTGAGGTCAGGCGTGTCGAACACGCGCAACGCCCGGCGCTGCCAGCTGGGCGCACCGGGAATTAAGATGTGCGGAGGTGGGCGAGGCCGGATACATCTGACGAGTTGACGAGGCGCGCGATAACGCGAGTCATTCGACGATCTGGCCGCTATAGGTAAGCCCGGGCGGAACCTCCACGCTGAACGACCTGGTCTGGAAATTGCCGGGGAACACCTGGCGGGGAATCCTGTCACTCTGGACTACGCCCCTGACCGTAGTGGACAGGGTGACGTTGAAGGCCGATCCCATGGGCGAAAGTGTCTCGATCTGCAGGCCGGAACTGCCAGCTGCGTCGTTAGAAATTAAAACGTTGTCGTATATGCCATTTGCATTCTGCCCGTTGACGGTCAGCGCCAGAATCGGCGACGGAAGATTATACGCGGCACCGCCATAGTAGGTGGTGACATGGTTTTTTTGCGAAAAGGCGGGAAACGAGGTGTCCACAGTTACCGTGATGTACACCAGGTCGCCGGGATTTGGCCCGTTCACGCCCCCTGAACCGGTCTGGACCTGCCCGTAGAAGACGTATGTGGCCGGGGTGACGGCGGCCGACACCCCGTGAAAGTCGAGGCAGGCCGCGAGAGTAATTGCGGCAAGCGACACTGGACGCACGGGCATTCTCCTGCGGACGATTGATTGCGTCGCATCGAAAGAAGCTGGCGTCTAATGATTTCGGCGTGAAACGGATAACGCGGCATGAACATCCGCGCCTTCCATGGCGGCAGCTCAGGTGTTCGGGCCACGCAGGACCAGGGTGGCCCATTGGCCTTCGGTCAGGGTGCGTTCCAGGCGCAGGCCCTGGCGGCGGTGGGCGGAGAGGACCGTGGGGATCTGGCTGGTCAGCAGGCCGGCGAGGATGACGGTGCCGGCGGGGGCGAGATGGGCGGCGAGTTGGGCGGACATCTGGCAGAGGGGGCGGGCGAGGATGTTGGCGAGGATGAGGTCGTAGCGGGCGGCGCCCAGGTTTTGCCAGCCGTGGCCCAGGCGGGGGCGGACGAGGTGGTGCAGCGCGTTCTGGCGAGCGTTCTGGGCGGTGACGCGGACGGACCAGGGATCGTTGTCTATGGCCAGGACGGGGCGGTGCAGGAGGGCGGCAGCGGCCATGGCGAGGATGCCGGAGCCGGTGCCCATGTCGATGATGCGGCGCGGGCGGCGGTGGGCGACGCGTTCCAGGGCCAGGAGGCAGCCGCGGGTGCTGCCGTGTTCGCCGCTGCCGAAGGCGAGGCCGGCGTCCACGGTTAGGGTGTGGCGGCTGGGGCGGCGGGGGGTGGCGAGGTGGGTGCCGCGTATGGCGAAACGGCGGCCGGTGGCCTGTTCGGGGAAGGCTTCGTAGGTGCGGGCGAGCCAGCCTTCGGCTTCGGTGGGTTCGCGTTGGAGGATTGGTTGTGTGTTGGTGGCGAGGGCGGCGAGGGCGAGGCCTTGCTGTAGGGCGTCTTCGGATTCGCCCACGGGTTTGACACCTTCGACGCGCCAGGTTTTTTCTTCTTCGTTGACGATGAAGAGGCCGACCGTTGTGCAGGCGAGTGCTATGGCGGATTCATAGGCTGGGACTGCAGTTTCGGGTATTATTACGAATACTGTCTCCAGAGGCGTCGTGCGCCTCATGTCTGTTGGTGAGTCCGCGACAGCGGAGTCAAAAGTTTTTTGCTTCTTTTTTTCAAAAAAGAAGGCCTTGCCTTGCCTTTGCGCATCAGACCTTAGCCACAAACCGGTCCATGACGCGCTTTACGCCGGCTTTTTCGAAATTGATATCCAGCCTGTCGTCATCCGCCGCGGTGACTTCGCCGTAGCCGAATTTGTCGTGGAAGACGCGCTGGCCCACGGTGATCTTGTCGGTGCGGGCGGGCCGGCCGGGATTTTCCCACGCTTCGGGGCGGCGGGCGATCAGGGGGCCGTTGTTGAAGACGGAAGGCGCGGTGATTTGCGCGGTGCGGGCGAGGGCGGCGGAGCCGGCGCGGTCCGTGTGGGCTTCGGGAAGTTCGTCGATGAAGCGGCTTGGGATGCTGCTTTGCCAGTTGGCGTAGATGCGGCGGTTTGCGGCGTGGCTGACGACGGCGCGGCGGCGGGCGCGGGTGAGACCCACATAGGCCAGGCGGCGTTCTTCCTCGAGACCTTTGGTGCCGGATTCGTCCATGGTGCGCTGGCTGGGGAAGACGCCTTCTTCCCAGCCTGGGAGGAAGACGTGGTCGAATTCGAGGCCTTTGGCGGCGTGCAGGGTCATCATGCTCAGGCGGTCGGCGTCAGCCTGTTCCTCGTTTTCCATGACGAGGGAGACGTGGTCCAGGAAGCCTGAGAGGTTTTCGAAATCGGCCATGGCGCGGACGAGTTCTTTGAGGTTTTCCAGGCGGCCGGGGGCTTCGATGGATTTGTCCTGGCGCCACATTTCGGTGTAGCCGGATTCGTCGAGCATTGTGGCGATGGTGGTTACGTGTCCGTCGGACTCCAGCATCTGGCGCCAGCGGGCGAAGCCGGCGCCGAGTTCGCGTATGGCTTCGCGGGGGCGGCCTTTCAGGGCGCCGGCCTGGGCGAGCTGGAAGGCGGCGGTGGACAGGGCGATGGTTTGTTCGCGGGCGGCGGCGTGCATGGCGCGCAGGGCGACGTCGCCCACGCCGCGGCGGGGCAGGTTGACGATGCGTTCGAAGGCCAGGTCGTCGGAGGGTTGGCGGAGGACGCGCATGTAGGCGATGGCGTCGCGGATTTCCGCGCGTTCGTAGAAGCGCAGGCCACCGACCACGCGGTAGGGTATGGCGAGCGTGATCATGCGCTCTTCGAAGGAGCGGGTCTGGAAGCCGGCGCGGACCAGGATTGCCATTTCGGCGAGTTTGCAGCCTTCGCGGCGCCAGGCTTCCACGCGGTCGCCGACCATGCGGGCTTCCTCGTCGGAGTCCCACAGGCTGACGACGCTGACGCGGTCGCCGGCGGCGTCTGTGAGGCCGGAGCGCAGGGTTTTGCCAAGGCGGCCGGCGTTGTTGGCGATCAGGCCGGCGGCGGCGGCGAGGATGGGGGCGGTGCTGCGGTAGTTGCGTTCCAGGCGGACGATCTTCGCACCGGGGAAATCGTGTTCGAAGCGCAGGATGTTTTCCACTTCGGCGCCGCGCCAGGAGTAGATGGACTGGTCGTCGTCGCCGACGCAGCAGATGTTGCGGTGCTGTTGCGCGAGCAGACGCAGCCAGAGGTATTGGACGACGTTGGTGTCCTGGTATTCGTCGACCAGGATGTAGCGGAAGGTCCGGTGGTATTGCGCGAGCACTTCGGGCTGGGTGCGCAGGATTTCCGTCGTGTGCAGCAGGAGGTCGCCGAAATCGGCGGCGTTGAGCGCGCGCAGGCGGGACTGGTATTGCGCGTAGACCTCGCGCATGCGGCCGTGGGCGAATTCGCCTTCTTCGGTTTCCGGCACGCGGTCCGGTGATTGGCCGCGGTCTTTCCAGCGTTGCAGGACGCCCATCACGGCCTGGGGCGTCCAGCGTTTGGGGTCGATCTTCAGGGCCTCCATGACCTGTTTGAGGAGGCGTGTCTGGTCGTCGGTGTCCAGGATGGAGAAGCTCGGGGTCAGGCCTACGTGCGCCGCGTGGCGGCGCAGCATGCGGGCGCAGAGCGCGTGGAAGGTGCCCAGCCAGAGGCCTTCGGCGGGGCGGCCCAGGAGCGCGCCCACGCGCTCGCGCATCTCGCGGGCGGCCTTGTTGGTGAAGGTGACGGCCAGGACCTGGTTGGGGAAGGCGCGGTTGGTGAGCAGGATGTGGGCGAAGCGGGTGGTGAGCACGCGGGTCTTGCCGGTGCCGGCGCCGGCCAGGACCAGCAGCGGGCCCTCGGTGGTCTCTACGGCTTCGCGCTGCTCGTCGTTGAGCTTGGTCAGGTATTCGGTCATGGGGGGTGTGGTTATGGCGGATGGGAGGCGAGGAAGGAAGGCTTTCCTGCAAAAGAGGCCTGCCTTCCGGGGAAGGTTTGCCGCTGCGCAGTCCCCCCCTGCCCTGTCGTCCGCGCCGGTGGCGTGCGGCAGGGGCTCTTTGTGCCGCATCCTGCCGGGACTACGCCGGCGTCCGACGCCGCCCTACCCGAAGCGCGGCTGCCCGTTCGATGCGTTGACGCCGCCGTCCACAGGCAGGTTCACGCCGGTGATGAAGCGCGCGTCGTGGCTGGCGAGGAAGACGATGGCGTCGCCGATTTCGGCGGGATCCGCAGGGCGGCCGAGCGGGATGCGGTCGGTGAATTTGGCCATCAGCTCGGCGTTTCCGCTTATGCCGGCTGACATGTCCGTCAGCGTGAGGCTGGGGTTCACGGCGTTGACGCGTACACCGCGGTTGCCGAACTCGAGGGCCAGCGCGCGCGTAAGATTGGTCACCGCACCCTTGGACGCGTTGTAGTAGCTGAGTCCCCAATCGCCGCCCAGGCCGGACGCCGAGGAGACGTTTACGATGTTGCCGGTCGTTTTCAGCAGATGCGGCAGGGCCGCGCGTATGCAGTAGATCACGCCGTCCAGATTGGTGCGCATGATATGTTGGTACTCGGTGATTTCGGTTTTCTCGAACGGGCCGAAGGCGGCGGTGCCGGCGTTGTTGACGAGCACGTCGAGCTGGTGGAAGCGGGCGATCGTGGCGTCGACGAGGGCGTTGCAATCGGCTTCCTTTGTCACGTCGGTGGCGTGCACCAGCACGCGGTCCGCGGGCAGGCTGCCGGCAAGCTCGGTAAGCTTGTCCGCGCGGCGGCCGGCGAGGACGACCGAGGCGCCGTCAGCCGCGAGGCGGCGCGCGGTGGCGGCGCCGATGCCCGTGCCGGCGCCGGTGACGATGACGACCTTGCCTGTGAAATCGGCCATGGATGGCGTTCCTTAGTTCCGGTCCCGGCAAGCCGGAACATGCAAAAGCAGGCAGCCCTCTGTTGAGAACCACCATAGTTTTAGAGCCTGGCATCTCCAGCGGCCGCACGCATAAGCAGCCAAAACGCGCGGGAACAAAAGTTTTTGCTTCTTTTTTGCAAAAAAGAAGGCCTTTCTTTCCTGCCTGAATCCTAAACCTCGTGCGATCGCGCAAGGAGCGGAGGATCAGGCGGGCTTGTGAGCATGAGGAAAGGCAGGCCTTCTTTTCCGAAAGCAAAAACTTCTGCACCCTGCCGGCGCGTGCTGCGCGTTTCGCGTTACGCGTCGTAACGCATGGCGGCAAGATCCTCGATCAGCCCAGGCCCGGCAGGATGCCATCCGAGCCGCGCCTGCGTCTGTGCGCCGGACGCAGGCATGTCGTGGCCCACGAACATCGCGAGCCAGCCGAAATGCGCGCCGACCTCCTCGGGCGACAGCGAGACGACAGGCAGCTTCATGCCTCGGCCGATGATCTCGGCGACGTCGCGTAAGGGCACGCCTTCCTCGGCCACGGCGTTGTAGCGCGCGCCTGGCTCCTGCTTTTCCAGGGCCAGCCGGTAGAGACGGGCGGCGTCGCGCACGTGGACCGCGGGGAAGCGGTTGCTGCCCTCGCCGACATAGGCGAAGACGCCCTTTTCGCGGGCCAGGTCGATCAGCGGGGTGATGAGGCCCTGCTTGACCGGGTCGTGCACCTGCGGGAGGCGCATGACGGAGACGTTCACGCCGCTTGCCAGGGCGGCCGCGCCGGCGATCTCGGAGGCCTTGCGGGGGTTGGGGTAGTCCGGGTTGAAGGCA
Source organism: Rhodospirillales bacterium (assembly GCA_903643085.1). Classification (GTDB taxonomy): domain Bacteria; phylum Pseudomonadota; class Alphaproteobacteria; order Acetobacterales; family Acetobacteraceae; genus BOG-908. Next base: position 2,118 of record CAHJWU010000101.1, on the reverse strand, counting down.
TCCTCTGTGGCGGGCCGGCCCGATCCCGTGTCGCCCAGGCCAGTGCCCGAGGTGATGACCAGAGGGCGGTCCGAGCCGCGCAGGCCCGCGCTCAGCGCCTCTATGGCGCGCCTGTCCTTGTCGCAGTTGGCCACGAAGTTGGAAAAATCGTGGTCGAACGCGGTGTGTATCACGCCGTCCGAGCCTGCCGCGCCGGCGCGCAGGGTTTCGGGGTCCTCGAGGGTGCCGCGATGCACCTCGGCGCCGGCTTCGGTGAGGGATCTGGCGCCGGCGTCCGAGCGGGTCAGCCCGATCACCTGGTGGCCGGCTTCGATGAGCTCGGCCACCACGCGGGCGCCGATGAAGCCGGTGGCGCCGGTTACGAATATGCGCATGAGAGAGTTCTCCGGTGTTGTCCGGGGCAGATATCAGCCAGGCTTCATGCTGTTAAAGTAGTGGCGTTATCGTGGTATGATGAGTAACAGGACCGGTGTGGCGGTGGACAATGGCAAGCTGCTCGGCAGCTATCTGAAGGATCGCCGGGCGCGGCTCGATCCGGCGGCCCTGGGGTTTCCGGTGGGGCGCAGGCGGACGCCGGGGCTGCGGCGGGAGGAGCTGGCGCAACGTTCCGGCATCAGCCCGACCTGGTACACCTGGCTGGAACAGGGGCGCGGCGGAGCGCCTTCGGCTGGCGTGCTGGACCGGATCGCCGGCGCGCTGATGCTGACGGACGTGGAGCGCGAGCACCTCTTCCTGCTCGGGCTCGGGCGGCCGCCGGAGGTGCGCTACAGGGGCGCCCAGGGCGTAACACCGCGTCTGCAGCGGCTGCTCGACGCACTCGAGACCAGCCCCGCGCTCATCAAGACGGCGACGTGGGACGTGGTGGCCTGGAACCGCGCGGCCGCCCTGGTGCTGACCGATTACGGCAAGCTGCCGCCGGACAAGCGCAACATCCTGCGGCTGATGTTCGGCAATCCCGCGATACGGGCGGCGCAGCCTGACTGGGACAGTGTGGCGCGTTTCGTGGTCGGCGCGTTCCGGGCGGACGCGGCGCGCGCGGGTGCTGTCTCAGAGGTGGGCCAGCTGGTGGAGGAGCTTTGCGCGCTCAGCGCGGAATTCGCCGCGTTGTGGCGGGAGCAGGACGTGGCGGTTCATGGTGAGGGGATGAAGCGCCTGACGCATCCCGTTGTGGGTCCGCTTGTGCTGGAATATTCGGGATTCGCCGTCGATGGCCGGCCGGATCTGGGTATGATCGTCTATAATCCCGCCACCGGCGCGGATGCGGCGCTGATACGGTCGTTACTTTCGAAGGAGTGAAGGCAGGACTGGCCTTCTTTGAAATACGTGCTGCTTCGGTGCCGCCGGAGGCAGCCGGACGCCGCAGCCGCCGGGAGGCAATTGTCCGGTTCTTTCTGCGGAACAGGACTGCTTGCCTGCCATGTGTCGCGCGCGTCGCGGGCCGGAATGACACACACGGAACGTTAATACCGCCGGCGTAAGCTGCCATGGTCGCAGTTCAAGAAGCAGATGATCGTGGCTGGCATATGTTTCACAGATGCGAATGGCCTGCCGTTCGCCCATGACTGGCGCCTCGTCGCGCTGTCTTACGTCGTGGCCTCGTCAGGATCCTACGCCGCGCTGGCGATGGCGGTGCGCCTGCGTCAGAAAAGCCGGACCGGCTGGAACATGTGGCAGATGGGCAGCGCGCTCACGCTCGGCGGCAGCATCTGGTCGATGCATTTGGTGGCCATGCTGGCGCTGCACATCAAGCTGGCGCTGACATACGAGATATTCGGCACGGTGATGTCGTTCGTGGTCGCGGTCGCTTCCGTGGCGATCGGGCTGACCATCGCGCGGCGTGGCGAGCTGTCCTGGTGGCGGCTGCTGGCGGCGGGCGCGGTCATCGGCTCGGGCGTGGCGACCATGCATTACCTGGGCATGGCGGCCCTGGTGTTTCCCGGATCGCTCGCCTACCGGCCGGTTCTGTTCGTACTCTCCATAGCGGTGGCGATCGTGGCGGCCGTGGCGGCTCTCTGGCTGGCCCTGAAGCTGCGCCCGGACTGGCGGCTGCGCAGCGCGGCCGCCCTGGTGATGGGCACGGCGATCTGCGGCATGCACTATACCGGCATGGCGGCCGCC
>CAHJWU010000100.1 GCA_903643085.1 Rhodospirillales bacterium | reverse complement strand
GATGAAATCGGCGCGCGCGATCGGGCCGGCCGCCCGCAACGCTTGCGCCAGCAGAAGCTCCGCCGCGTCAGGCGGGGCTTCCGGAGCGAGCAGCACGTCCAGCGTGTCGCTGATGCCGGCGCCGACGGGCAGCAGTTTGCCGCCGTCTTCCGGCAGCACGTAGCAGGGCAGCAGGCCGGTCAGGCGCCCGCCGGCGCGCAGGCTGGCCAGCACGGGGCGTTGCGTGCCGAACTGCGCCCACCAGGCTAGCTGCCAGGCGGGGGACTGGAACGGTGTGGCTTCTGGTGCGCGTTGCCATAAATCCTGCCATTCGTCGAGGGCGATGTCTCCGGTCAGAACGGGCAAGGCAAGCAGTCCTTTTTTGAGAAGGACCAAAAAACTTTTTTTACTGACGCTGTTGCGGCAGCCGTAGCTTTTGTAAATTTCGCGCATTCGTTGCTGCCGGCGTCAGAAGTAGAAGTTTCTTGCTTCTTTTCTTCAGAAAAGAACGCCTTGCGTCCGTCCTCCGCCAAAATCTCGTAACGCCGCAGGTAAGCATCGCCCATACTGGCAAGGCCGAACCGCTCACGCGCCACGCGACGGCACAGATCGCGATCCAGCGTATGCACACGCGCCATGGCGCGCGCCATCTCCTTGGCGCTGCGCACCAGGAAGCCGGTGCGGCCGTCCTCCACGATGTCCGGCAGCGCGCCTGAGAGGTAGGCGACGACCGGGGTGCCGCAGGCGAGTGCCTCCATGGCGACGAGCGAGCTGGTCTCCGCCGCCTGGCTGGGCACGAGCAGGCAGGTGGCGGCGGCGAGGAAGCGGCGCTTGCGGGCGAAGCCGAGCGGGCCGGCGAAGCGTCTTTGCGCGTCCAGCAGCGGGGCCACCTGCGACCGGTAGTAGGTCTGGTGGGCGGGGTAGGGAAAGGTGGCGCCGCCGAGGATCAGCGGGCTGCCGGCCAGATGAGCCGCTTGCAGGGCGGTGTGCTGGCCTTTTTCCGGGCAGATGCGGCCGAGCATGAGGGCGAAGCCGCGCCGGGAGAGGCGGGTGGCAGCAAGGCGGCTCACGGGTACGCCGTTCGCGATGGGCGCCAGCAGGCCGGCAGGTGGGCCCAGGCTGAGGCAGGCGGCATGCTGGGCCGGCGAGACGCAGTTGTAATGCAGGCCCTGGCGGGTGGGCAGGGCCGCGTACCAGTCCGGCGGCAGATGCAGGGTGACGAGTGTGGGGGGGGCGGCATCCGGGAGCGTGCGGGGGAAATCCAGGCCGTGCAGATGCAGGACGTCCACGTGCGTGCTGGCGAGCGTGCGGGTGATGGCCTGGCGGGTGGCGGCTTCGGCCTGGCCGCGGGCGGCGTCGTCCAGCGTGGCATCCGGGTCCACGCCGGTGTCTATCCAGGTGCCGGCGGCGGTGCTGCCGCGGCAGGCCACCACCAGGGAGCGATGGCCGGCTTCGGTCAGTGCGTGATCCAGGGCGGAGAGGATCTGCTCGGCGCCGCCTACCGCGTCCGGGCTCACGGGCGCCAGGGCGTAGGCGGCGTGCAGCACCGTCAGGCGGCGGGTCATGCGAGGGCGGCGGCGGCGAGGTGGCGCCAAAGGGTGCCTGTCATGCCCCAGTCGTGGCGCTCGTAATGCAGCTCGCCCGGGTGGGGTGGCTGGGTGAAGTCGTAGGCAGGCGCCGTTCGGAAAATCTCGCGTTGGCTGTCGAACCAGGCGAGGGTGGCGCGCTGGGTGGCGAAGCAGGCCAGCATCGCGCGTTTCAGGTCCTGCTCCTGCGGCGGGAGCAAGATGTCCACCGGGTCGCCGCCGCCCGGCAGGAACCGGCCGGTGGCCAGTCCGCCGTCCTTGGCGGCGTGGTAGCTGGCCATCTCCAGGACGGCGATGCCGGTGCCGCGCACGGCGCGGTGCACGCCGAGGGCGGTTGCGTCGTGGTCCGGGTGGCCGCCTTCGTAGGGGTGGGTGATGACGATCCGGGTGCCGTGCGCAGTGAAGGCGGCGGCCAGGCGAAAGGCGAGCGGCGTCATCTCCGCCGATGCGCCCTGGTCCCGCAGGTCCAGGGCGAGCAGGCGCGGGGTGGCCTGGCCGGCATCCAGGGCGGCCAGCAGTTCGGTGCGGCGGGCGGCGGCGTAGGCGGCCAGCGTGCCGAAGCCGGCGCGCCTGGCGTCGGTCAGGTCGCAAGGTGCGCCGTCGGTGACGTGCACCAGCAGCAGGTTGTCGAACAGGCGCAGGCTGGCGCCTGCACCTATCGTCTCGTCATCGGGATGGGCGGCGACTAGGGCTACGGGCAGAGCCACACGCCTGCGCCCGGCGAGCGCGTCCAGCACTGTCTGTGCCGGTGTCAGCCCGGCTGCTCCGCCAGGGCGCGTTGCGGCGGGCAGTCCGCGCGGCCAGGCGCGTAGCGGCGGATCATGGCGGCGCAGAACGCGGCGAATTCGTAAGGGTCCTTCGGCGGAGCGGTGTGATGGGCCCAGGTGCCGCGGTCTTCCGGTGTGAAGCAGAAGGTGACGGTGACCTGGAACGCGTCCAGCGCGCGCATCTGGCGGTCGAACCAGGCGAGCGCGTCGGGGCGATAGAAATCGGCCCAGCTCAGGCCGGTGCGCAGGTAGGTGACGCCCATGTCGCGCATGTGACGCACGGCGTCGTCCAGCCGGTGGTCCTGGTAGTGGAACCACTGGCACAGGCCGATCTCCGGCGTGTAGTCCGTAAAGCGGCGGGCGGCGAGCTTCGGGCGGCCGTGCTCGTCCAGCAGGCCCATGTGGAAGTGGCGGTAGTAAGAGGAGCCTTCGGCCTCGCGGTGGCGCGTGGTGGCGGGCCAGGCGGCTGGCAGGTCGTAGAGGCTGTACCAGTGGATGCGCGGGGCACGGCCGATCAGCAGTTCGGCGGTGCGCTTGAGACCCCATTCCTGCACCTCCTCGGCGCCGAAGGTGGAGATGCCGACCTCGCTCACCCAGACGGGCAGCTCCGTGCAGGCCTGGATGCTGGCGAGCTTGTCCGGCCATTCGTCCAGAAGCCAGTTGTTCCAGTCCAGCGGGAAGCCGTGCACGGCCACCGCGTCCAGCTGTTCCATCACGCCCTGCGCCTGCAGCACGCGCAGGAAATCCGGATCGATCGGCGACATGCCGCCGAGCACGCGCGGCAGGCCTGGTGCTTCGGCGGCGATCGCCGCGCCGGCGAGTTTGGCCATCGCGGCAAAGGCGGCCCAGCCGGGGTCGTTCTCGATGTCCCAGTGGCTCTTGTTGTTGGGCTCGTTCCAGATCATCGCGGCTTCGATCATCGCGCGCGCTCCGGATACACCGCGCCGAACTCAGGATAGGCACGCTCCACGCGTCGGGCGATGAAGATCTCCTCCTCCGGGTGACTGACGATCTCAAAGCCGGCGCTGCGCAGCATGGCGGCGGAGGCGGCGCGGTTGGGCGCCCACCAGTTCGTCTGGTCGTTGCTGTAGCGATGTTCAATGAAATGCAGCTTGGGGTAGCCGGGATCGTTGAAATGATCCTCGTCCCAGAACTTGTAGTCGTGCTCGACGGGCGTGATGGCGGGGCTGCCGCGCTGCAGGGATTGGAACACCAGCAGGTCGCGCGCCGCGTGTTCGTTTATCAGGTCCAGCGCAAGCAGCGGGTGGCGAAGATGGTAGAGCACGCCGATGAAGAACACGACGTCGAAGCGTTCGCCGAGCGCGCCCACGTCGTAGACCGACAGGCGGCGGAAATCGATGTCGAGGCCCTCCACCTCGGCGGCGAAGCGGGCCTGGGCGAGATAGTCCTCGTCCACGTCTATGCCTATCACCCGGGCGGCGCCGCGGCGCTTCATCTCCATGCTGTAGAAACCGCCGTTGCAACCGATGTCGAGCACCGTCTTGCCGGTAAGATCTGCAGGGATGTCTGGCGCGAAGCTGCGCCATTTGACGGTGGGAAAATCGCCCAGGAAGTGGTCCGGCGCGGTGCGCACGCCTTGCAGGTCCAGGTTGTGGAACCACGGGCCCAGCGCCTGGGCGCGTTCGGCGATCGTCTCCCTGGTCCAGCGCGCCGGTGTCATGTCGTCAGGCATAGTCCTGCACTTTCAGTAGCGGAGTCTCGTCTTCGCCGAGCAGATGCACGGCCTGGCGGTAGCCGTGCAAGGTGCCCACGTCCACATAGCGCTGGCCGGCGCGCACGCCGAACGCCTCGCCGCCGGTGTCAAGCCAGGCGTTGACGAGCGTTCCGACATATTCGTCCGTGCAGCCGCGACGCCGCCAGAGCGCGTGCAGCGCGTGCAGCATGCTGCCCGGCAGGCTGAACGCGCCCCAGATCCACTGCGTACCGGGATCGGGCTGCTTGACGACGATGCGCGTCACGCGGCCGGCCTCGTCGAGCTGTACTGCATCGAAGAGTTCCGGGCGCTCGACGGGAAAGAGCAGGAAGCTGAACCGGTCGGCGGGCAGTGCGGCCAGGGCGTCCGAGGGAAACCAGATGGTGTCCGGCAGGCCCACGACCACCATCTCGTCCTGCGGTATCAGCGGCAGCGCGCGAAAGATCGCGTCGCACAGGCCGCGCGCGGAATCCTGCACCACGTAGGCGAGCGAGACGTCACCGATGGCGCCGCCGAAATAACCCAGTATGTCCGATTTGGCGGGCGAGATGACGAAGCAGAGCTTGCTGACCCCGGCGCGCGCCATGCGCTCGACAAGATACTCGCTGACCGCGCGCGGCCGTTCCACGCCGTTCGCATCGCGCCTGCTGCCGACGGGCAGAAGCTCCTTGGAGAAGGCCAGCGGCTGGATGCGCGTGCCGTTGCCGGCGGCCGGAATGATGCCCCACATGCTGCGTCAGGCCTCTATCCTGTTGCGTGCGCCTTCGAACAGCGCGATCAGGGTTCTCGCACGATGCGCCGCGGTGTGCTCGGCCAGCACGCGGGCGCGGGCGCGTGACGCCATGCGCGCGAGCACCTCCGGCGCCGTGTCGATCGCCTGCAGCGCAGCCTCGGTGGTTTCGGCGATCATGATGTCGCGCCCCGGCTCGAAAAAGGCATCCAGGCCCGGCCAGGTGTCACTCAGGATGGGCGTGCCGCAGGCAGCCGCCTCGAACAGCCGGCCGGACGGGCACCAGCCCATCGCCGCCATCGCCGCACGCGTCACGTTCAGCGTGATGCGCGAGGAGCTGTGGAAACCGGGATGCTCGGCCGGCGGCAGGTGGCGGACGAAGAAGATGTTCGGCGCCCAGGGGAAATCCTTCGGGTATTGCGCGCCGCCGATGACGAAGCGCCGGTCCGGCCTGGCGCGCGCCGCTTCCACGAACAGCCGCCGCAGCGTGTCCTGCCTGTCGGCGGCGTAGGTGCCGAGATAGGACAGGTCAGCCAGGTAACGCGGCTCGGCGGGAGCCGGGCGATACACGCCTGGATCCACCCAGCCGTACAGCGCCGCCGCCCGCCTGGCGCCCAGCCGCGTGCGCAGCGCCTCCAGCGCGGCGCCGCCGGTGTAGCTCAGGACAAGATCGTAGTCGGCAAGACCGCGCGGCCCGATATAGGGGACCGGTTCGTCGGCGGAGAGCCTGTCCAAGGTCACCGGCGTGTCCAGGTCGTAGAAGCAGCGCAGCGTCACGCGGGCGCTGCCCAGCATGTCCGCGGCTTCCAGCGCATCGGGGCAGAACGAGGTGACGATCGCCGCATCCGCCTCGTCCGCCGCGCGGCTGGCCTGACCGGCGACGTCAGCCCAGTCCCGGTAGAGCACCAGGGACGCGCCGCCGCCCAGCTCTGTCAGGTCACGGTTCTCGGCATAGTAAGGCACGTCTCGCTCGAAAAAGGTGACGCGATGGCCGGCCTGCGTGAGCGCGGCGATCAGGCCGCGCCAGAGGGTGGCGTGGCCGTTGCCCCAGGAGGAGCTTACTGACAGGCCGAAGATGATCAGGCGCACGGGGAGCATGGCCTGCGTTGTTGCGCGACACACGTCAGGAATTTTGTCGCTGTTTGCTGGCGGCGTCGCGCGCGTGTGCCCGACGACACGGCCGGCTGCCACGGCAGCAGGAGTTTGGTCCTGCTTTTCACAGAAGGACGGCTTGCTTCCTTAGACACGCAAACGGGAACGATCATTCGTCCGGCAGGTTTCCAGCAGCCAGGCCGCATCGTACAGCGTGTCCATCACCGCCGCGCAAAGCCGGACCGTCTCAGGCGCAGGCGCCACCACGTCCGGCACCATCACCACCATCATGCCGGCCGCATGCGCCGCCGCCACGCCGCACGCCGAATCCTCAAGTGCCAGGCAATCGCGGGCCGGGATGCCGAGACGGTCCGCCGCGAGGCTGAAGCTGTCCGGCGCCGGCTTGCCGCGTGCGACATCATCACGGGTGACCACAGGATTGAACCGCCCGGCCAGCCCGGCCGCATGCAGGTGACTGGTGGCCGTGACGGCGCTGGCCGACGTAGACAGGGCGGCCGGGACCTGCTGCGCCTGCAGCCAGGCGAGAAGCTGGGACGCGCCAGGCTTGAGGGCGATGCCGCCTGCCAGATGGCGGGCCCTGATGGCGTAGTAGCTGTCAAAGAAGGCGTCCGCGGGACAGTCTGCGCCGAGTATCGCCGGGAGGAGCTGGCGGCGCGCGGTTGTGGGCAAGCCCACCAGGCCCTCGTAGGCGCCGTGGGGCAGCACACGGCCGAAGGCGGCCACCGTCTCCAGGAACGCCGCGCGGTAGGCACGTTCGGTGTCCAGCAGCGTGCCGTCCAGGTCGAACACCACGGCGCGGACGGGACGGGGCAGCCGCGCGGGCGCCCTGTACGGGGTCAGTTCGCCGGCTTGGCTTCGGATGGCAAGGTCAGCTCCGTCTTGGTCCATCCTGCCCCGCACTTGTCGAATGTTTGTAGCCATCGGTGTCGGAGGCAAGAGGTTTCCGCCTCGTCACAACTTCCGGCGTGTACAAGCGGTCGGTCTGCACCATCTCCGCCCGCTACGGAACCTAGATTCGGTGGGTGCCGCTGCCCGTGTCGTCAGACGGGTTCCTGTCGTTGCCTTGCCGACGGTGCCCGGCTTGGCCATCGCCTCGCGTTTGCACCGGCTTGGGCGAACGGAGCGTGCGGCGCCAAACGACAATTCGATGACGTGATACCACCGTATCGCCAACGATCTCCAGCAAAACGTTCAGTAGCACTTGTGCACACGACTGTTATCTCTCCGCTGTGTGAGCGCCGCTTGCTGTTCAGGAACCCCGCCCATTTGTGAGTCGTCAGCGACAAAACATTTCGTTCCTGTATTAAGATGGTGTCCTGTTTCCCTGCCTGCTACCTGGCCGTTTTCCTGAATACATGCCGCTCTTCCGGAAACCGCCGCGCCCGCACGTCCGCCGCATAGGCCGCCGCTGCCTTGGAGATCTCGTCTCCCAGGGCGGCGTAGCGTTTCACGAAGCGCGGTTGGAAATCGTTGAACATGCCGAGCACGTCGTCGACTACCAGCACCTGGCCGTCGCACTCGGCCGAGGCACCGATGCCGATGGTGGGAATGGCCACCTGCCTGGTGATGGCGGCGGCGACCGGCTCCAGCGTGCCCTCCAGCACCACGGCGAAGGCGCCGGCATCGGCCACGGCCTGCGCGTCGGCGCTTACCTTGGCCGCTTCGTCCTGGGTGCGGCCGGTGGCGCGGAAGCCGCCGGCCACGTTCACTGACTGCGGCATCAGGCCCACATGGCCGCACACCGGTATGCCGCGGCTGGTGAGAAAGGCGATCGTCTCGGCCATCTCCCTGCCGCCTTCCAGCTTCACCGCGGCGGCGCCGGTCTCCGCCAGCACGCGGGCGGCGCTGGCGAACGCCTGCCGGGGACTCTGCTGGTAGCTGCCGAACGGCAGGTCGACGACGATGCAGGCGTGTTTGGCGCCGCGCACCACGGCGGCGCCATGGGCGATCATGGTGTCCAGGCTCACCGACAGCGTGCTTGGCAGGCCGTAGAGCACCATGCCGAGGGAGTCGCCCACGAGCAGCGCGTCGCAGTGTTCGTCCAGACGTTGCGCGATCGGCGTGGTGTAGGCGGTCAGCCAGACCTGCGGCGTGCCCTTCATGCGGCGCAGGTCCGGCACGGTGATGGGTCTGGCGGCGCCGTGCACGCTCATGCTGCTTCTCCCATCGCGCGCAGCCCGATGTCCCGCCGGACCACGGCACCCGGGAAGCCGATCGCGTCCACGCCGGCATAGGCGGCTGCCCGGGCGTGGGCCATATCGGGCCCCGTGCCGCAGATGCTGAGCACGCGTCCGCCGGCTGCGACAACCTGGCCTTCGCGTATGTCCGTCCCGGCGTGGAAGACGGCGACGTGCGGCAGGGCGGCGGCCTCGAGAAGCCCCGTGAGGGCGGCGCCCGCGGTGACCGGCCCGGGGTAGCCGGGCGCTGCGAGCACCACGGCCACGCAGGTGGTCTCTCGCCAGCCAAGAGTGGTGTCTCGCAGATCGCCATTCGCGGCGGCGAGCAGGGCCGCCAGCAGGTCGGTCTGCAGGCGCGGCAGGATCACCTGGGCTTCCGGATCGCCCAGGCGGACGTTGTACTCGATTAGCCTGGCACCATCGGACGTGAGCATGAGCCCGGCGAACAGGATGCCGGTAAACGGCGTACCCCGCGCCGACATCGCCGCCAGCGCCGGCCGGATGAAGGCATCCATCGCCGCGTGCTGGGCGGCTTCCTCGAAGCGCGCCGGCGGCGAGACGGCACCCATGCCGCCGGTGTTCGGTCCGGTATCGCCGTCGCCCACGCGCTTGTGGTCCTGGGCTGCGCCCAGCAGCACGGCGCGCGTGCCGTCGCACAACGCGAAGAGGCTCACCTCCTCGCCGCTCAGGCATTCCTCGATAACGATGGACGCTCCCGCCTCGCCGAACGTGCGCGCGCCAAGCATGGCGCGCACCGCCGCCGTGGCCTCCTCGGCGGTCCGGGCGACGACCACGCCTTTGCCGGCGGCCAGCCCGTCCGCCTTTACCACAATCGGCGCGCCGCGGCGTTTGACAAAATCCAGTGCCAGCGCCTCGTCCTCGAAGCGCTCCCAACGTGCGGTGGGGATACCGGCCGAGTCGCAGATCGCCTTGGCGAACGCCTTGCTGCCCTCCAGGGAAGCGGCGGCGGCGTTGGGACCACAGCAGCGCAGGCCGACATGGGCGAGCGCATCCGCCAGGCCCGCCACCAGCGGCGCCTCCGGGCCTGGCACCACCAGGTCGATGGCCTCCGCCCGGGCGAAGGCTACCAGGGCGGGGACGTCCAGCGTGCCTATCGCCACGTTTTCGGCGATGGCGGCGGTTCCAGGATTGCCGGGGGCCACGAACAGCTTTGTCAGCAGGGGCGACTGGCTTATGGCCCAGGCAAGGACGTGTTCCCGGCCGCCACCGCCCACGATCAGCACGCGCATTTTTGGTCACCCTCCCCCGCATCTGCACCAGGCGGGTGCCGTCTGCAAAACACGGACGCCGGTGCGGCGCCAGGAGCAAAAATTTTGCTTCTTTTTCAAAGAAGGCCTTTCTCCCTGCCATGGACGACGCCGCCAAGCCAAGCAACATCCCCGAATACAGCGTAGGCGAGCTCTCCGGCGCGATAAAACGCACGCTGGAGGGCGCCTTCGGTCGCATACGCGTGCGCGGCGAAATCACCGAATACAAGCTCTACAGCAGCGGGCACGCCTATCTCAGCCTGAAGGACGATGGCGGCAAGATACGCGCGGTGATCTGGAAGACCACGCTGCCGCGGCTGGGCCTGCGCCCGGAGAACGGCGTGGAGGTGATCGCCACCGGCAAGATCAGCGCCTATGGCGACCGCTCCGAATACCAGCTGATGATCGACCGGCTGGAATATGCCGGCGCCGGCGCGCTGCTGGCGCGCATAGAGATGCTGCGGGCGCGGCTGGCGGCCGAGGGGCTGTTCGACGCGGAAGCCAAGCGGGCACTGCCTGTGCTGCCAGGGCTGGTGGGCGTGGTGACGTCGGCCAGCGGCGCGGTGCTGCACGATATCATGACGACGGTTGCGCGCCGCTTTCCGCGGCCGATCCTGCTGTGGCCGGTGCCTGTGCAGGGCGAGGGCGCCGGGGCGCGGATCGCGGCCGCGATCGCCGGGATGGACCGGCTGCCGGCGCACGGCATACGGCGGCCGGACGTGCTGATCGTGGCGCGCGGCGGCGGCAGCCTGGAGGGTTTGATGGCCTTCAACGACGAGGCGG